>CAIWGR010000348.1 GCA_903912275.1 uncultured delta proteobacterium | reverse complement strand
GGGCGAGGTCTTCGTGCAGGGCGGGCTCGGCGTCGACCTCTGGCTGGCCGAGCAGCCCTGAGGCGCGGCGGTTAGAGGCAGAGGCCCATGAAGGCCGGCACGACGGCGGGGTTGAGTGTGCCCGTCGTGCAGGTCGTGCCGGCGTCGAGAGCGCAGTCGCTGTAGCCTTCGCGGCAGGCGAGCACGCAGGTGGGGCCGGAGCCGGTGTCGAGGCAGACGGTGCCGGCGGCGGCGCATGGCAGCCCCTCATCGACGCAGCGGGCGCCGATGGTGCCTGCCGTAAAGGTCCGTGTACAGACGCTGAAAGCAAGATTGCCGACGAGCGGCAGCACGGCGCTGCAGGTTGCGCCGCTGCCGCAGACGTTGGTCTGGTCGAGGGGCGGGCAGAGCGGCGCGCAGGTGGCGTTGTCGATGGTGTCGTCGGTGGTGTCGTAGCAGAGCCCGAAGTCGGCACAGTCGCCGAAGGTGCCGCTGGTGGCGCAGGCCGAAAAGGGGCGGCCGGTGCCGGTGTTGGTCTCGCAGGAGCCGCGCGGGTCGGTCGCCCGATTGTCGGTCAGCACGATGGGCAGGCAGCTGTCGTCGGCGCCCGAGCAGCCGTAGTTGGAGCCGGTGCTGCGTGGGAAGGGCTGGCACGACTCGGAGCAGAGACCCAGTCCCGCGACACGGCTGGGGGCGCAGACCTCGGGGTTGGCGAGCCCCGCGCAGGTGCCGACGCCGGTGAGTTCGTCGGCGGGGTCGCAGAGCTGCACGCAGTGGTCGACCGGGTTGCCTAGCGCGTCCACTTCGTCCGGGATGCAAATGGATCCCTCAGCGCAGTTGGCGGCGGGGTCACAGACTTCGCCGAGCCCGTAGGTGGGCCCGGCGTTTTCGTCGATGCAGGCCCAGACGTTGAGGCCGCTCCGGCCGAGCAGGGCCTGGCAGGATTGGCCGACACCGCAGGAGCCCGTGGAGAAGGCGGGGCAGCTCTGGCCGCAGAGGCCCGGGCGGTTGCGGGGGGTGTTCTCGAAGGCGCCGAGGCATGCGTCGCCACCGGCGCAGTCGGCGTTGCCGTTGGCCCGGTTGCACGGTTCGATGCAGATGTTGGCGGAGCAGAGCAGGCCGCGGGCGCAGCTGTCGGAGGCAGGGGGCGATGCGGAGGTGTCCAGGTTACACGGCGCGCCCACGTTGGTGGTGCCCGCCGAGATACAGAAGCTGGCGCCATTGCCGACGGGGAGGCAGGTGCCGGATCCGCCACAGGCTGCGTTGTCGAAGATGTTGGTGGTGCAGTCGCCGGGCAGGCAGGCGCCCGTGAGTCCGGTGGGGCTCGAGCCGCCTACGTCGAGGCAGTAGGTGTTGGCGGGGCAGTCGGCGGAGCCGGTCTCGTCCGCGGTCGTGGCGTCGCAGAACTGGCGGCAGACTGCGCCGGTGCCGGTGGCGTCGGCCACGCAGAGGAAGGTGTCTGTGTCCTGTGTCGCGGGGTCGGTGCAGAGCTGACCATCGACAGCACAGGGGGCGGTCCCGGACTGCTCGATGCACTGCCCGCCGACACAGGCGAAGGTGGCGCCGAAACGGGAGACGCACTCCGCGGTGGTGGTGCAGGAGGCGGTAGAGCCGGTGTCGGTGGTGCCGGTGTCTACGGGGGTTGTATCCACCGTGCTGGTGTCGATGGGGGTGGTGTCGGCCGAGTCGGTGTCGGCGGGGCCGGTATCATCCACTGCGGTATCGGCGGTGCCAGTATCATCCACTGCGGTGTCGGCGGTTCCGGTGTCGGCGGAGCCGGTATCACGCGAGGAGCCCGAACCTGAGCCGCCGCTGCGGCGGGCGACCTCTTCGCTGCATGCTGCGAGAGAACCGGCGGTCAGGAGGAGGGAGAGAAAGATCAGGTGGCGAGACATCGCGGAGGCTCCAGGCGAAGAGAGAGTCGTTAGTATGCGGAGGTGGTTCGGAAGTCCCAGCTTCCGGTGGTGACCGAGCTGAGCGGTGTGACGCTGCAGGAGACAACGCCCCCTGCATTGGAGGTGACGGTGACATCGGCGACCCGCCAGGATTGACCCAAGCAGGCCGACGCCCCTGGGGTGGTCATGGGGACGTTGTCTGGCGCTTCGCCATAGAGGGCAAGCCGCTGTCCGCCGCACCAGATCTCAACCTTGACGGTGTTGCCCGCGGGAGGAGTGGTGTCGTACTGGTGGACCATGACCCGGTAGGTCTCGCCGGCGCGCGGGCTGTCGTGGATGATCCACTCAGGGTCGGTGGCAGTGAGGTTGTCGGTGACGAGGCGAGGGTTGGTGCAGGCGGTGAAGCCGTCGGCCGCGTTGGCCGCTTCGCAGTCAACGGCGGGGGTGTCGCTGTATCCCCAGTTTGCGCCGAGGCTGCCGAAGGTAGAGGGAGGCCTGCAGTTTGCGTAGTGGCAGTCGTTCGCATCGACACAGAAGGCGCCTGTGTTGGTGGCCGCGGCCCGATGGAGGTGCAGGTCCATGTCGGAGCTCCCCATCGAACTCCAGCTGAGGAAGACGTTGAGGCCGGCACCGGGGTAGACATCGAGCG
>CAIWGR010000347.1 GCA_903912275.1 uncultured delta proteobacterium | reverse complement strand
GGAGATAGACGAAGCCCGCAGAGCGCTCGAAGGGGCGCCGGAAGTAGCGAACCGGGATGGCGCGCGGGTCAGCCGGCCAGACCTCGAACTCATAGTAGGTATCACGCGCCCCGATGAAGGGACCAAAGGTACCGTCTGCGCCGACCAGGAAGCGGGCTGCCGGCAGCGGTGCGAGGCGGAGCCCTGTCGCTGCATCCACCTCGTAGATCGACACCGATGCACCCACCGTGGGCTTGTTTTCCCCGAGAGATACCACCTTGCCCGAAATGTAGGGTACGGGCTCGTCGATGGCATCGAGCGTCGCCGGGGCTTCACCGCGGAAGAAGCGGTAGAGCTCCGCAAAGGAGGCGGGCGAGGTGGCGACCGCGTAGTGGTCGAGATCGGCGAGGACGGTGTTGGTCGCGCCTGGGATCTCTGCCCGGTCGGTCACCACGAAGTCGGCCGGAGAGGTGAGCTGCAGGGTCTCGATGCCCGAGCCTTCGGGGCCGGGCAGGGCCGATTTCACGACGCTCGCAATGTGGGCGTAGTGGGCGACCTTGGCGGCGTGGGCAGGGTTTCCGAGGTAGTCGTAGCCGATGCCGCCCCCCGCGGAGTGGCCGACGAGGTCGACCTGGGTCGCGCCGCTTGCCGTGATCGCGCGGTCGACCAGGGCATCGAGGTCGTTCAGCGTCGAGGGAGCGCGGGTTACCGTGTTCCAGTCGAAGGCAAACAGGAGGTCGGCGCAGTAGCCATTGGAGGCAAACCTGCGGGCGAAGCTCTCCCAGGTATCGCCAGAGGCGAGGAAGCCATGGACGAAGATGATGGGGTTGCGGCTCCGATCGCAGTCGGAGGCAGGGAAGCGGCTTGCGGGGCTCTCATAGAGCGGCGCGTCTGGCGGCTGGTAGGCGGCGACGCCCGAGCCATCGCCCGAACCCGAGCCATCACCCGAACCCGACCCTTCGCCTGCACCTGATCCATCTCCCGAACCGCTGTCTGGGGTTTCGACGGCCTTCGCAGCCTCTTCACCGCAGGAGGCCGTCGCGAGGGCGAGCAGCAGCAGCGCTGCGAGCCGGCTCATCGGGCGACCGGGCTGCTGCCTTCGTTACCCGATGCGAAGTAGGGCTTCTCGCCGGCCTCGTGGTCGGTCACATCGACCACCTGGGTGATCTCGGGAAGCTCTTCGCGGATGAGCCGCTCGATGCCGTTCTTGAGCGTCGCGTTGGAGCTCGAGCAGCCCTGGCAGCCGCCCGAGAGGCGGATGTAGGCAACGGAATTGACGAGGTCGACGAGGTGGACCTCGCCGCCGTGGCTGGCGACGGCGGGGTTGATCTGTTCGATGATGAGCTTCTGGATGCGGCGGCGCATGGGACTCTCCTGCTTGGGTCAGACGTGTGGCGCCCCTTTGCACACCAGAGCGGTAGCGCGCAAGGCGGGCGCACTCGACAGCGGGCCGCCCCCGGGTCTAGGAGGCGCCATGCAGCGCACCCTCCCCTTCGACTTCCTCGACAAGGTCTGCTTCGCAGCGACCGATGCTGTGCAGGGGACCTCGAACGCGCCAACGTGGGAGCTGGTGCTCGAAGGCCATCTGCCCGAGCCGGCGCTGCGTGAGGCGCTGCGGCTCCTGGCGCTCCGCTTCCCGGTGGTGACGGCCACGGTCGCCCCGGAAGAGGGAGACCGGGAGACAGCCAAGCGCTGGAGCTGGGTGTTGCGCGACGCGGCGATTCCGCTCGAGGTCGTCGCGCTGACCGATGAGGCCGCGCTGACCGAACTCCGCCACCGGCTCTGCGACCGCTTGATCGACCTGACGCAGGAGGGCGGGCTGCAGGTTGTTCTCGCGACACTGCCGGAAGAGCAACGGCTCTTTGTGAAGCAGCATCACGGTCTGGCAGACGGACGGGCGATGCTGACCCTGCTGACGGAGCTGGCCGGTTTCATCCGTGCGGCGGAGCGGGGCGAGCCCATGTCGGTCGCTGCGCCCTACCCTCGCCGCGCGGAGCTCGAGGCGCTCGCGCTTTCTCCGTGGGCGCACCGGCGACTCTTCGTCGGTGGGATCTGGGAGTATCTCCGTGGCCTCTGGTCCGGCATCCGGCTGCCCGTCTCGGAGCTGCGCCAGAACCGCAGCCTCGATTACACAGGTGGCAACCGGACGCTGCATCTGACCCGGCCCGCAGCCCTGCTGGACGCGCGAGCCGCGACGGCGAAGGCTGCGGGCGCCAACCTCAACGCGCTCATCATCGCCTGGCTCTTCGAGTCCAACCGGCGGTGGCACGCCCAGCTCGGCGAGCAGCCGCAGCGGGTGAACATGACGCTCATCGCGGAGACGCGGCCCCGGGGCGGATTCGACTCCTTTGCCAATCACCTCACGAGCTTCATCGTCGACCTCCGTCTCGACCAGGTCGGCGACACCCGCGCGCTCATGCTGGCGGCCCACCAGCAGCTCCGCGCGCAGGCGGCGCGACGGGCCCATCTGCGGCGCTATCTTGTGGAGCGGTGGATGGTGCTGGCGCTCCGCATGGGCGACCTGCGCAAGGTGCTCTTTTCGGCCGGACCGACGGTCATCAACCTCAACCTGAGCAACATGCTGGCGATCCCGATCCCGACCATCGCCGGCGAGGGGTGGCGGGTGACGGCCGCGCTCATCTCGACGCCGACCACACCGCGCACCGGCATCGTGCTGACGGTGACCCGGTGCGAGGGCGTGGTGAGCTTCAACTTCAACTACAAGACGACGGTGGTCTCGCAGGAGGAGGTGGAGCAGCTGGTCGCCCAGTTCGCCGGCCTGCTGGACAGCGCGTCGGGCGGGCTCTGACCTAGGAGGCGAAGGCCGCTTCGAGCCGCTTCTTGATGGAGCCGGCGAGGCGTTCGGGCTCCACGCCCGCTGCCTTGGCGAAGAGGCCGAGCTTGACGACGATGATGGCGGCGCTGTCGGTCATCTCGATGGAGCCGGAGGCGGCGGCGCCCTTGAGCTTCGCATGGTTGCCGTTCCACTCGCAGGAGACGGCGAACTTGGCCATCATCTCCTCAAAGGCCTTCACCTTCTCGATGGCGACGGGGATGGGGAGTGCGTGGGGGACGGAGACGCGGACTTCAGACATGGTGGCTCGGAGGCTCGGGTGGGAGGCTGCGCCTGATGCCGCAGCGGCAGACGAGGGTCAAGGAGAGAGTGTGGCGGCGGGCTGCGATACTATCTTCGCCCGATGGATTCGGGTAGTGCTCGCGTGTTCGACCCTACCTGCCTCGGAGCATCCAGATGAGCCTGAACATTGTAAAAACGATCCACCTCCTCGGCGTTGCGATGATGATGATGTCGCTCGGGGGCTTGGCGCTTCACAGCATGAACGGCGGAACCAAAGAGAACAATCCGAGCCGAAAGCTGGCTGCGGCGATTCACGGCACGGGTCTGCTGCTGGTGCTTGGCGCCGGCCTCCATATGATCGGCGGCTATGCCCACCTCAACCACGGTCTGCTCGGCGCGAAGCTGCTCATCTGGCTTGTTCTGGGCGGCGCGGTTGCGTTGGCGCAGCGGGGTGCCGGTCCGGCGCGGCTGATCTGGTTCGTGGGGCCGCTGCTGGTAGCGGTGGCTGCGATCCTTGGCGGCGCGTTGCGCGACGCCGGCACGACGGCGCCCGAGCCTCCGCCTGCAGAGGCGAAGGCCGCGCAGGGCTAGTCGCCTGCGAGGTGACAGGCGGCGTTCGCTCGCCGATGTGAGAGCTGCGGCGGCGCGCAGCGCAACAACAAGATTTCTACGAGGTCGGACGCATGCGGATACTGAACTACTTTGGATGGTCTGCGCTCCTCGCGCTTGCGCTCACAACGGGCTGCGGAACCTCTGCCTCGAGCTCCGCAGATGGCTGCGAGAACGACTTTGACTGTCCGAGCGACTTTCTCTGTGAGACAGGGATCTGCCAGGCGCCGTCGACGCAGTGCACTTCCAGCGCCGATTGTGGCCTTGGCCGCCTTTGCGAAGAGGGGCTCTGCGTGCGCGATCCTGCTGCGGCTCCCGGCGACACGGGCGTTGATGCCGATGGCTCGGGCGATGCCGATGGCTCGGGTGAGGCCGATGGTTCGGGCGATACGGGCGGCTCCGGTGATACCGACGGCTCGGGCGAAGGCTCAGGCGGTTGCGTCGACCTTGTCTGCCCGCCGGGTTCGAGCGCCGTGGATTGCAGCTGCGTCGCCGATGCGGCCTGCGCGGGCGACCTTGATTGCGGGGAGGGCTACGCATGCATCGCGGGAGGCTGCGTCTTTGAGGCCTGCACGGGAGATGCGGGATGTGCTGCGGGGAGCCAATGTGTTGGCGGCCGATGCGTGGCGACCGGCGCCTGCGAGAGCGACGCAAGCTGCGAGGCGGGATTCGTCTGCTCCATCACCTCGCGCACCTGCGTGACCCGGGTGGACTGTTCGAGCGACGCGGCCTGCGCGGGCGGATTCTGTTTCGCCGGCCACTGCGAGGCGCTTGTCCCCTGCGTATCGGACGACAACTGCTCTGCTGGGACCTACTGCGGCGCGAGCGGCGTCTGCTTTGCCATCCCCGAGTGCGGAGCCGACAGCGACTGCGCGGCGGGAGAGCGGTGCGACTTCAACAACTGCGTTGCGACGAGCTGCGGAACGACAGCGGACTGCCCAGCAGCGTGGAGCTGCGAGGCGACCCGATGCTTCCCGCCGCTGCGTTGCACGACCGCAGCCGACTGCCCGTTTGGCCTCCCCTGCACGGGGAACGTCTGCCTGAACCCGACGGGCTGCCTGCTCGACAGCGACTGCCGCGCGGGCAACACCTGCATCTCTGGTGCCTGCGTCCCGCTGCCCGAGCCGGCCTGCGTTGTCGATACGGACTGCAACGCGGGCGAGCAGTGCAACATCGGTTTTTGTTCTGCGCGCGCAGGTTGCGGTTCGACGCTCGATTGCGGCACGGGAGAGCGTTGCGATGCGGGGGCCTGTGTGCCTTCTGACGGCAGCTGCACGACCTCGCTCGACTGTGCGGTGTCGGAGATCTGCAGCGGCGGCGCCTGTATCCCCCGGTGCGGCTG
>CAIWGR010000346.1 GCA_903912275.1 uncultured delta proteobacterium | reverse complement strand
ATTTTACGAGTTGCTGCCCCGCCAATGCCGCGGGGAACCGGAGCGGCGATACGGCAGCAGTCACGCAGGCGCGTGCCTCTGCGGAGAAGGCAGTGTGCGGCACGACAACCTCGCTCACACTTCCTGTCGCATCAGGTACGACCAGCACTTCGAGGTGGCCAAGTTGCGCCTTGATGGTTTCGAGGTCGCTCGGCGGCGCAGGCTCGATTTCGAAGCTCGGAGGCGAAACACGCGCTACGGGCACAGCGTTCGGATGCGGAGCCGAGGACTCGCCTGATGCCTCCTGCTGGCCGGTCCCAGAACCTGATCCCACGCCACCGCCAGAGCCGTCCAGCGCGGCTGCGCCGGAGCCGGAACCGAGTTCGGCCGACCCCTCCACGAGCGGGTCTGCTGCCTGAGGGTCTGCGTAGAGGCCGGAACCTAGCGCCGCCGCCGAACCCTCCGGCAGCACCTGCCTGCGCTGCACCTCGGCCATCACGCAGTCAAAGATGCGGGGACGCAATCCCAGGAAGGTTGCACGGGCCTCGACCTCCTCCGGACGCATGGTGGGTGTCGCAGGTTCAACGCCATCACACATGAACCCGAGCGTGCCATTCAGCGCGGTACCGGAAACAACGGCGAGCGCCTTCGCGCAGAAGGAGGGCGCGACCCGGGGCCAGAGCCAGTTGACGGCGCCAACCAGTGTTCCGACGAGCGTTGAAATCGTGGCGACCGTGGCCGCGAATCGGGCCCACGAAAACGGTGTGGGCAGGTCGGCGAGTTGGATTCCAAACTCTGCAGCCGACGCGAAGCGCTTGGTTGGGTCGGGGTGACAGGCCTTTCGAATCACCGCCCCGAGCGGATGGCTGCGAAGTTTCGCCGGAAGTGGCACCTCAAACGCCGAGCCGGCGTGAACGCTGGCAACGGTCGCGGCATCCTGCGCGGAGGTCGGAAGCTGGCCCGAGATGAGTTCGACCAAGAGTACGCCGGCCGCGAAGATATCGCTCGCGACCGACGGCGCATCTCCGCGAAGTTGCTCCGGGGCCGTGTAGACCGCGCGTCGAAGTTCGCCGGGCTTCGAATCCAGACAGCCCATTCGAATCAGAAATTGGCTAAGGCCGACATCGGTTAGCCGAACGGACCCGTCCTGCAGTAGCCAGGTTGACTCCGCCATGAGGTCGCATCCGCGAATTCCGGCGTTGTGTGCGGCCGCGACCACCGCCAACACTTTCCTCATGACCGAAACTGCGTCGTCTGTCGCCAGCGGGCCGGATCGCATGCGTGAGAAAAGGCTCTGACCGTGCGATTCGGGAGAAACCAGAAACCACTGTCCGCTCGGCGTCTGCTCCATGCCGAGAATCGGCTCGACGCCATGCGCCGAAGCGCGCTGCAGCGACGCCATCAACCGCGGCGCTTCACCAAGAAACGCCTCTGCGTCTGTCAGCGCGCGTGGCAGAAACTTCAGGGTTACGCTGCTGCCGCGCTCCGTATGCTCGGCGTGAAATGCCACCCATGCCCCGTTCAAAGGGATTTCGCGAATCAGTTCGAAAGCACCGAGCCTATCGCCCGAAGTAGGCATGCCGTTCTGGCCGGCTGCTGATGGCGTCAAGGACATTTGATTCCCTCCAGGCGGATACGTTTGTGACCGAGGCGCCTAGCAAATCGAGCCGTCCCCCTCAACGCCCCGTCCTACTCCACCGTCTCGGCCGTCTGGGCGATAGCGCCCGTGAGGTTGCAGCGTTCACCCACACAGCCAAGCTGGAGCGTTACCGCGGAGGCGGCGAGCGTGGGCGGCAGGCGGAGTTTGGCGAGGAGCCCTGTCAGACAGGAGGCTGTATCTGGGTCGACCGTCGGCTCCGACGTGCGCCAGGCCGGCTCGCCTTCGGGACCAAGGATGACCT
>CAIWGR010000345.1 GCA_903912275.1 uncultured delta proteobacterium | reverse complement strand
TGAACCTCACGCTGGCGATGGCCAGCCACAAGATGAATGAGGTGATGCAGGTGCTGACCATTGTGTCTGCGTTGCTCATCCCGCCGACGCCCATCGCCGGGGTGTACGGCATGAACTTTCAGCACATGCCCGAACTCGGCTGGAGGTTCGGCTACGGCGGGGCCATCCTTGCTATGACAGCGGTATCCGCCTTTCAGATATGGCTGTTCGTTCGCAACGGTTGGTGGATAAACCCGTTCAAGCGGAAGCCACGCGCGGGCAAGTAGCGACATCACGCTCATCGCCGCATCCTCCTTGACGCTCTCGCGCACACCGCCCTAGAAGCCCGCAGCCTCTGACTGCCCCCATCTGAGCACAGCTCTCGCTCACACCGACCAACCGAGGAGTCCCATGTCTGTTCGCATCGCCATCAACGGATTCGGCCGCATCGGCCGCACGATCGCCCGTGCTGCCCTCCGCCGCAACGACATCGAGATTGTCGCCGTCAACGACCTGACCGACGTCGCGACCCTCGCACACCTCTTCAAGTACGACTCGGTCCACGGCCGCTACAACGGCACCGTGATCGCCAAAGAGGGCGCCATCGAGATCGACGGCCGCGAGCTCAAGGTCATCTCGGAGAAGGATGCCGCCAAGCTGCCCTGGGGCGAGCTCGGCATCGACCTCGTTCTCGAGTGCACCGGCCGCTTCAAGGGCAAGGAGGATGCCTCCGCCCACATCGCCGCCGGCGCCCGCAAGGTCATCATCTCCGCTCCGGCCAAGGCCGTCGACGTCACCATCGTCATGGGCGTCAACCAGCACATGCTCGACAAGGAGAACCACACGGTCATCTCCTGCGGCTCTTGCACCACCAACAGCCTGGCCCCGCTCGCCAAGGTCTTCGACGCCGCACTCGGCATCGAGAAGGGCCTCATGACCACCATCCACTCCTACACCTCCGACCAGCGCCTGCTCGACGCGCCCCATGAAGACATGCGCCGCGCCCGCAGCGCAGCCCTCTCCATGATTCCCACCTCGACCGGCGCCGCCATTGCCGTCGCTGAGGTCCTCCCCCAGCTCAAGGGCAAGCTCGACGGTATGGCTGTTCGCGTTCCCACGCCCAATGTCTCGCTGACCGACTTCACCTTCGTGGCCAAGCGGGACACGACCGTGGCCGAGGTGAACGCCCTCATCCACACCGCCTCGCTCGGCGAGCTCGCCGGCATTGTCGAGTACCTCGTTGACCCCGTCGTCAGCATCGACATCAACGGCAACACCCACTCCTCCGTCTTCGACCCCAGCCAGACCCGCGTGCAGGCAGGAAACCTCGTCAAGGTTCTCTCCTGGTACGACAACGAGTCCGGCTTCTCCAACCGCATGTGCGACCTCTCGGTCCTCTTCGCGGGCTAACCTTTTCGAGGCCCCATGGAACTCTCAGGTATTCGCACTCTCGAGCAGATTGATGTCGACCGCCGCATCGTCTTCGTCCGGGTCGACTTCAACGTCCCGATGAAGGATGGCGTCATCACCGATGACTCCCGCATCACAGCGGCCCTCCCCACCATCAACTACCTGCGCGAGAAGGGGGCCCGCATCGTCCTCGGCAGCCACCTCGGCCGGCCCAAGGGCCACGACCCGAAGCTCTCTCTTGAGCCCATCGCGGTCCACCTCGCCAAGCTGCTCAACACCGAGGTCGTCTTCCCCGAAGAGTGCGTCGGCGACGGCCCCAAGAAGGTCATCCGCGACCTCCCCGAGGGCGGCATCTGCCTCCTCGAAAACCTCCGCTTCCACGAGGCAGAGGAGCAGGGAGACCAGGTCTTCGCCGCCGACCTCGCCGCGTTGGCCGAGGTCTATGTGAACGACGCGTTTGGCACCGCGCACAGAGCGCACGCATCGACCTACACGATGGTCCGCCACTTCCCCGACGGCCGCCGCGCCGCCGGCCTGCTCGTTGCCAAGGAGCTCAAGTTCCTCGGCGGCCTCATGCAGGGCGCGGAGAATCCCTACATCGCCATCCTCGGCGGCTCCAAGGTCTCGGACAAGATCAAGGTCATCGAGAACCTGATCGGCCGCATCGACACGCTGCTGATCGGCGGCGCGATGGCCTACACCTTCCTCCGCGCCAAGGGCATCGGCACGGGCAACAGCCTCGTCGAGGCCGAGAAGCTCGATGTCGCACGCTCGCTCATGGCGAGCGCCGACGCCCGCAAGACCAAGCTGGTGCT
>CAIWGR010000344.1 GCA_903912275.1 uncultured delta proteobacterium | reverse complement strand
TTGAGGTCTTCTATGCGCCGTTGGCTCATCTGTGTCCCCCTGCTCGTCGCTGGTTGTGCCGAAGATACTGTAGCACCCGCGCCCTTCACGCCGGCCGCGCCGCTCGGAGAGACCCGCTGGGTGCTCCAGTATGAGAGCACCACCGCCTGCAGCATCGACGCCGATTGCGCCCCCGGCCTCTTCTGCTTTGCGGACGGTTGCGCTGCCCAGTGCGAGACCGACGCCGACTGCGCTTCCGGCATCTGCGACGACCGCGGCCGCTGCGAGGCTGTCTCGGAGATTCCCAAGGGCATCGCCAGCCGGCTGCCGCTCGCGCCGCCTGTGACCCGCATGGGCGCCGCCCAGCTCCTGACACCCACCCAGACCTTCATCGATGTGGCGCCGGGCGCAACTGAGGTCACCTTCGTCTTCCGGACCAGCACAGACACCTCGCAGAGCGGCGGCATCGCCTACCGCCTCCAGTCTGCCGCCATGCCCTCGCTCAACGGCCGCGTTGTCATCAACGACGAGGCCACCGACCACACCATCACCCTGCCTGTCGGCTACGACGACCTCATGGCCACCGAGTCGGGGCAGGTCGATGTGGAGGTCATCACCCCCATCGGCACAGTGCCGCTCATCCTCAAGTCGGTGCTCACCGTCGCAGGCCGCTACGAAGGCACCCTCCGGCTCGACGGGCTCGGCACCGAGATCCCGCTCTCCTTTGGCATCGATGGCGACATGGGCGCGCTCGGCACGCTTGTCTCCAACGCCTTCCTTGTGGTGCCGGCCGATGCGGCAGCCCTCTTTGCGCCCGTCGCCCTCTCGCAGCTCCCCGCCGCCAACCTGACAAAAGAGGTCCGCCGCCCGCTCGTCTTCGACCCGGCCGTGGGCTACTGGACCACCACCTTCGTCAACGCCTACGACATCCCCGCCACGGAGGTCTTCGGCGAGCTCGCCGCCACGCAGGTGAAGCGGTCGCTCCGCTTCGAACTCAAGGTGGAGAGCGACCGCACCATCACCGGCTCGGTGGCCGACACCTGGGAGGGTCTCTACGACGCAGCCCAGTCGGACGGCAGCAAGCGGGTGGCATCGGTGCTGCTGGGCGGCAGCTTCTCCATGAAGAAGACGGGCGATCAGCCCGCCACGACCGCAACGGCCTATGCCGTCACGGCCAACAGCCCCGCGCCGGTGCTCCAGCAGTTTGCGCCGAGCGCGGAGTGCCAGGCCGCCGCCGACCTGCTGCCCGAGTGCGACGAGCGGAGCTCCACCGCCGGCCGGCTCGCCTGTGCCGACGGGCTCTCGGCCGTCGCCACGCCGAGCAAGACGCTGACCGAGGTGGTGGCGGGGCTCCTTGCGGGCGACCTCTACGAGGGCAAAAGCTTTCAGGACTTCCTGCAGGAGTGCGCCGCCGGCACCATCTCGCTCTGCGTGCCGAAGCCGGAGGCCATCTGCGCCATCCAGTGGAAGGCCTACGCCTTTGATGCCCAGCTTGCCGGTTACTCCGCAGACAAGGAGCGGCTCTGGGAGAGCTTCGGCAACCTGCTGCTCGAGACCACGGGCGGCCCGCAGCTTGGCGCCTTCTTTGTCGACACCGACCTGCGCCGCGACTGGCTCGAGAACGCCAACTATGGCTCGACGGCCATCACCAGCGCGGCTGCGGCGCAGCTCAACGCCAACCTGATGACCGAGTATGTGGAGAAGGTGGTGGGTCCCAACCAGGCGGCCCTCCGCGGCTACCTGCAGCCGGCGGCCTTTGCCTTCCTGAGCCGGGTGCCCGACACGCTCGATTCCATCGACCAGCGCGACCGGCTCCTCATCTCCATGGTGACGAGCTGGACCTCCACCGCCGACGCCATCGCGCTCGCCGCGCAGCGGTGGAACGAGATCTACCGGCTCGACAACGAGCGGCGG
>CAIWGR010000343.1 GCA_903912275.1 uncultured delta proteobacterium | reverse complement strand
GCCGCTTCGACGACGACTACGAGAGCGCCGCCTTTGCGGGCGCCGTGCAGCACCGCGCCGCCGCCGCCGGCTGGGCAAAATCGACCGAAGAGACCGAGCTCCTCCGCGGCCCCTGCGGCGCCGCCACCGTCTGGAGCGACTTCGGCGACACCGCCGTCGCGGAGCGATTCGCGGAGGGCCACACGGGCGCCCGCACCCGCGCACCGCGCAACGGCCTCACCATGCTCCAGGGCACCGAAGAGGGGCCCGGTCCGCTCCTCGCCTTCGCTCCGCTGCCCCGCCTCCTCAACACCGCCGCGGGCCTCCGCCACGGGCTCCGGCGCCGGCTCGGACGCATCTCGGACGCCCCCGCAGAGCGGTTCGGCGCCCAGTTCCCCTTCATGGAGCTCAGCTCCTCGGGTCAGGCACCTGCGAAGGTCTTCGGCCTCTTCTCCATGGCCACCAGGCTGCTCCCACCGCAGCTCGACCCGACCGTGAAGCGGGCCAAGCAGCTCCGCGAACGGGGCGCCCTGATGGAGGCGCATTGGGTGCCACGCCGACTGCCCGTGCAGGTCGTCCGCATCGGCTCGCTCGCCATCGTCGGTGTGCCGCTCGAACCCTCCACCGTAGCCGGCCGCCGCATGCAGCGAGCTCTCCTCGAGCAGCTCCGCAGCGACGGCATCACCACCGTCATCTGCAACGGCCACGCGAACGGCTACGCCGGCTACATGGTCACGCCGCAGGAGTATGTTGTGCAGGCCTACGAGGGAGCCAGCACCTGCTTTGGCCGCTGGACGCTCGGCGCCGTGCAGACGCTCGCGGCAACCGCCGCGGGGCTGTTGGGCCAGAAGGGTGAGCGGTCGCTCCACCACGAACCCATCGTCTTCACCGAGGCCTTCCTGAAGGCGCACGCCAGCCCGCATACACGGGCGGCAGCGACCTAGAACTTCTGGCGACCTAGAACTTCTGGCGCCCTAGAACTTCTGGCGCAGCGTGGCGGGCGGGCGGTGGCCCCACTCGCTGATGAAGTTGTAGTGGCCGGCCTGCCATGTGGCGTCGTCCACTTCGCGCGCGCCGTAGCCATACTCGAACTCGAAGCCCGACGGGGTGAAGGCGTAGAAGCTCACCATGTGGTCGTTCGGGTGGCGGCCAATGGTCTGCGCGACCCGCACCTTGTTGTCGAAGCAGCGGTCGAAGGCGGAGCCCACATCGTCCAGCGTCTTGGCCTGCAACATGAAGTGGTGGATCCGCTTGGGGATGTTGTGACCGAGCGCCAGCGAGTGGTGGCGCGGGTTGATGTGCATGAAGGTGATGGCCACCTGGAAGCCGTAGACCTCGGTGGTGATCCGGTCGCTCAGCTTGCAGCCGAGGAGGCCGATGTAGAAGGCCTCGGAGATGGCGAGGTCGGTGGCGCGAACGACACAGTGGCCCAGCCCCTGGTCTTCGGCCGCAAAGCCCGCCTTCACGAGCGGCGAGACAAAGGGCGTCTCAGCCATCTGCGGGCCGCAGTAGAGTTCGAGCCGGTTGCCCGCGGGGTCGACAAAGTGGACCATGTGGTCCACGGCGCGGAGCGCCCGCTCGTGCGGCGTGGAGGCATGGATGGCGACGCCGTTGTCGGCCAGCTTGCGGGCCAGACCATCCACCTCGTCGCGCGAGGCGAGCTGCAGGCCAACGAAGCCAAGGTCATCGGCTTCGCCCAGCAGCACATGCAGGCGGTGGGCGTAGGAGTCGTGGCGGGTGGAGAAGCTGCCATCGCTGTGACGGGCCGAGATGCCCACACCGAGCACGTCGGTGGCGAGCGACTCCCAAGCGGCGAGGTCACGGACTTCGAAGCCCAGGTAGCCGAGCTGTTGGATGGACGACATGGGCGGGCTCCGCGGAGGGTGTGACTAGAGGAAGTAGTCGGTGGTGCGCTGTTCGAGCAGCACGCCACCATAGTTGATGCCGGGCCGCTCAGGGTTGTTGGCGTAATGGCCGCGCGCGGTGTGAATGTCGAGGAAGAAACCCTGGATGGGGTTGCTGTCGAAGATGGCCGAGCCGCCCATGCAGAGGAAGAGCTCATCGACCGAGGCGCTGACCTTGTCGACCACCTGAGCGGAGTCGAAGCGATAGGCGACACGGGTCTCGATGGAGATCTCGCGGCCGGTCTTGGCCGCATCGGTCAGGTCGCCGATGTTGCGCTGCAGGATGAACTTGAGCTCGGCGAGGGTAGAGCGGGCCCGCGCGAGCGCCATCTGGGCGTTGGGGTCCTGCGCGGTCTTCATGCCCGAGGCGCGGCTGATGCGCTGCGCGGCGACCTCTTTGAAGGCGTTGATGGCGCCCTCGAGGATGCCGATCGCGGTGGTCGAGACGGAGCGCACAAAGAGCTGGCCGAAGGGCATCTTGAAGAGGGGGCCGCTGTGGAGGGCGTGGCCCGGGCTCCGCAGCGTGAAGCCGTCGGAGAAGCGGTGGGTGCGGTACTCGGGCACGAAGCAGCCATCGATGACCACATCGTTGGAGCCGGTGGCGCGGAGCCCCATGACCTTCCAGGTCTCTTCGATGCGGTAGTCGCCCTTGGGCACGAGGAAGGTGCGCATGTCGGGCGGCTTGCCGTCGAGGCCGGGGACAAAGGCGCCGAGGAAGGCCCAGTCGCAGTACTTGGAGCCGCTCGAGAAGCCCCAGCGGCCGCTGAGCATGTAGCCGCCCTCTACCCGCTCTACCTTGCCGACCGGCATGTAGGAGGAGGAGATGAGCACCTCGTTGCTGGCGCCCCAGACCTCGTTCTGCGCCCGCTCGTCGAAGAGGGC
>CAIWGR010000342.1 GCA_903912275.1 uncultured delta proteobacterium | reverse complement strand
CGCGGTCGCACTCTCGCACCCCGGCGGTGCGCTCTGCCTGTCGGAGAGTGGGCTGCTGGGCCGCTGGTCGGACGAGGCCTCAGCCCTTCGCTGGACGGCCGCGACAGCCGTGCCGGGCGCCGGCGACCTCTGTGTTGGGCGCCGGAACGCGCTCGTTGTGGGGCCAGCGGGCGAGTTCGTACGGGTCGGCCTGCAGCGCGGCACGCTTAGCGAGGCCTTGGTGCTGCCCTGGTCGGTTCGGACGGCAGCGCGCTCGGGCGACCTGGTATGGGTGGAAGGGTACGCAGGGGAGGCCGTGCTGCTCGGCCTCGACGCGGCGAGCCAGAGCGTTCGGCTGCCCGTGGAAGGGGAGGTCGCGCAGGTCTGGGAGATGGCCGACGGCGGCTTCGGACGACTCGCGGAGAGCGAGGCCGGCTGGCTCTTTGAGGTATGGGATGGCGGTGGCGCCATGCCCGAGCGTCGTTGCCGGTTGCGGCTCGCTGCCGAGCTCGCGGTGGGTCGAAACATGGTCGCGCTCCGAGACGGTCTGGTGATCGCGGTGCGCGACGGCCTCATCCGGTTTGGCGTTGAGGGGGGCGCTGTGGTCGAGCGTTGGAGGCGGCCGCTCGTAAGCGGAGAAGTCGGCGCACCCGTGCGGCTTGTGGTGGACCGGTCGGAGAGCTTCACCGCAGAGCTCGGCGAGACGGTGGCTGTGCGATCGCTGCAGACGGGGCGGCCGCTCCACACGATGGCAGCGCTCTGGGAGCAGGCCTCGGAGTCGCGGCTGCTCGAAGATGGCAGCCTGTTTGTGGTCGAACCTACCGGCCGCGGCGGCGCGGTGCTGCACGGTCTCCCGGCTCCCGGCTGGCTCGGCCTGGTGGGCTAGATGCCGAGGTAGAGCCGCTTGCCGAAGTCGGGCGAGAGCTGGTGCATGGCCAGGATGGCCTCTGCCGCGGTGACCAGGTCGTAGTCGATGCGGTAGAAGGAGAGCTCGCGCGTGACCGTGTCGTAGAGGGTGTAGCAGGCGCGGGCGTCGTTATCGCGCGGCTGGCCCACCGAGCCGACCGTGACCACATACTTCCGATTCGGGTCGAACTTCATCACGGGGCCGTGCACCTCGCGGACGCGGACCGCCTGGCCGTCACGCCAGAGCTCGTAGCTCTTCGTGAGGTGGCTGTGGCCCATGAAGGTGACAGGCGCGAGCGTGTGATAGTGGTCGGTGAGCCCGATGGCCTGCGCGTTGTTGAAGACGTAGTCGAAAGCTTCGGGGGCGACCGGGCTGCCGTGCGAGAAGCAGATGTCTTCGTGCATCACGGTGTAGGGCAGGTTGCGGAGCCACGCGATGTTGGACTCGCTCAGCAGCGACTTGTGGTGGTCGAGCGCATGTTTGGCGGCGTCGTAGTAGAAGTCGTACTCCATACGCCCTGAGACAGCGGCATCGTGGTTTCCAACGATGCAGTGTTTCACCAGCGGGCGCACGATGTTGCAGCACTTCTCGGGGAAGCCGCCGTAGCCCACAACGTCGCCGAGGCAGACATACATGTCTGGCTGCAGCAGGGCGTAGGCTTGGAGGACGACCTCCAGCGCGGGCAGGTTGGCGTGGACATCACTGAAGATGGCGATTTTCATGCAGGCTCGTTCGAGTTGAACCGCCTTCGTAGAGCAATGCGGCGCGCTTTGCCACCCCGCTTTGCTTGTCGGGGGGCGCGGCGCTGACTAGCAGAGCGGCACCGCGCGGCGGCCGAGAGCCTCGGCGTCGTCTCGCAACCTCCCCACCGGTGACTCCGTGGCCTCTCATCTTCGGTTCGAGTTCCGTCCCCGTTTCGTGACTGCGGCGAGCCTCTTCGACGGCCACGACGCATCGATCAACATCATCCGTCGGGTGCTGCAGGCGGCAGGCGCGGAGGTCATCCACCTGGGGCACGACCGGTCGGTCGCCGAGGTGGTGCGGAGCGCGGTGCAGGAGGATGCGCGGGGCCTCGCGGTCTCGTCGTATCAGGGCGGCCACAACGAGTACTTCACCTATCTCCTCGACCTGCTCCGCGGTCAGAACCGGGGCGACCTGAAGGTCTTTGGCGGCGGCGGCGGCACCATCACCGATGCGGAGATCGCGGCGCTCGAGGAGGCCGGCGTAGCGCGCATCTACTCTGCCGAGACGGGGCGTCGGATTGGCCTCGAAGGCATGGCCGCGGAGATGATGGCGCTGGTGCGCGGGCAGGGCGAAGTGGCGGGCGAGCCGTCGGAGATTCACGCAGGGCTGACCGAGTCGGCCGTCGCACGCTGGCTGACCTGGGCCGAGGCGGTGGTCGAGGCCGCAATGGACGGAGACGCGTCGGCGGTTGCCTGGCGCGAACGGCTCGAGGCCTCGGCTGCGCAGGCGCGGCTGCGGACCGTTGTGGTGGGCATCACGGGCACGGGCGGAGCGGGCAAGTCGTCGCTCACAGACGAGCTCGTGCGGCGCTTCCTGACCTCCTACCCGGAGCTCCGCATCGGCGTCATCAGCGTCGACCCGACCCGCAAGCGTACCGGTGGCGCGCTGCTCGGCGACCGCATCCGGATGAACGCTGTTTTTGACGACCGCGTCTTCATGCGTTCGCTTGCCACGCGGCAGGCCGACCGGGCGCTGTCGGAGGCCTCAGAGGATTGTGCGCGGATTCTCGCGCTCGCCGGCTACGACCTCATCCTGCTGGAGACGGCGGGCATAGGGCAGAGCGACTCCAAGGTCACCGAACTCTGCGACGTCTCGCTCTACGTGATGACGCCCGAGTTCGGTGCGCCGTCGCAGCTCGAGAAGATTGAGATGCTCGACTATGCCGACCTCGTTGCCATCAACAAGGCCGACAAGCGTGGCTCGGAAGATGCCCGCAAGTATGTCGCAAAACAGATGCAGCGGAACCGGGTGCAGTTTGACCGCGACCCCGACGCCATGCCGGTCTTCACCTGCTCCGCATCGCGCTTCGGCGATGCCGGCGTGAACCGTCTCTTCGGCGCCCTGACGCAGCGTATCGCAGACGTACGGACCGGCTGGGTTCCCGCGAGCGTCAACGACGCCGTGCCGTCGCTTCCGACCGTCGTGCCCTCGTCGCGCACCCGCTACCTGTCAGAGATTGGCGACACCGTTCGCGGCTATCACCAACGCGGCAGTGAGCAGGCTGGAAAGCTCCGCAGCGCCGACGGCCTCTCGCGATCGCTGGCGGTGCTCGGCGCCACCGCACCGGGCCCGCTCGACCGAGCCGAGCCAACCAGCGACGCGGTGCAGTCTGCGCTGGCGGCAAAGTTCAACGAGGTGATGGAGAAGGTTCCTGTGCCGAGCCGCGCGCTGGTTGCGTCGGCCGCGAAGGACATCGCGGCGGTCACCGCTGAAGAGAATGTCTATGCCGTGCGCGGTCGTGAGATCCGGCTTCCGAACTATCGCAAGACGCTCTCCGACAGCGCCGTCCCGAAGGTCGCAGCACCGCAGACCACCGACTGGGCGGAGCTGCTCCGCTGGCGCATGAAGGAGAACCTGCCGGGCCAGTTCCCCTTCACCGCAGGCGTCTTCCCCTACAAGCGCGAAGGCGAAGACCCGACCCGCATGTTTGCCGGCGAAGGTGGCCCCGAGCGGACCAACCGCCGCTTCCACTACGTCTCCAAAGGGCAGCTGGCGGCGCGTCTGTCGACGGCCTTTGACTCGGTGACGCTGTACGGCCGCGACCCGGACCGCCGGCTCGATATCTGGGGCAAGGTTGGAAATTCGGGCGTGAGCGTCGCGACGGTGGACGACGCCAAGCGGCTCTACTCGGGCTTCGACCTCGGCGCGCCGACCACCAGCGTCTCGATGACCATCAACGGCCCTGCGCCCATCATCCTTGCGATGTACTGCAACGCAGCCATCGACCAGGCCGTGGAGAAGCGGCTCGCTGCAACAGGCCGGCTCGAAGAGGTGGTCGCGCGGCTCGACCGCGAAGGGCGGCGCGCCCCCTACCGGGCTGCGGAGCTGCCCGAGGGCCACAACGGGCTCGGCCTCGCGCTGCTCGGCGTCTCGGGCGACGAGGTGCTCTCCGCGGAGGAGTATGCAGAGGTGAAGGCCGCGACGCTCCGGCAGATTCGCGGCACCGTGCAGGCCGACATCCTCAAGGAGGACCAGGCGCAGAACACCTGCATCTTCTCGACCGACTTCTCGCTCAAGTTGATGGGCGACATTCAGGCCTACTTCGTCGAGAAGCAGGTGCAGAACTTCTACTCGGTCTCCATCTCGGGTTACCACATCGCCGAGGCCGGAGCGAACCCCATCACCCAGCTCGCCTTCACGCTCGCCAACGGCTTCACCTTCGTGGAGTACTACCTGTCGCGCGGCATGAAGATTGACGACTTTGCGCGCAACCTGAGCTTCTTCTTCAGCAACGGACTCGACGCCGAGTATGCGGTTATCGGCCGGGTGGCGCGCCGCATCTGGGCCATCGCGATGCGCGAGAAGTATGGCGCCAACGAGCGGAGCCAGCAGCTCAAGTATCACATCCAGACCTCGGGGCGGTCGCTGCACGCGCAGGAGATCGACTTCAACGACATCCGGACCACGCTGCAGGCCTTCTATGCGCTGGCCGACAACTGCAACAGCCTGCACACCAACGCCTACGACGAGGCCATCACCACGCCCACCGAAGAGTCGGTGCGGCGGGCGCTCGCGATCCAGCTCATCAGCAACCGCGAGCTCGGACTCCTGTTCAATGAGAACCCGCTCCAGG
>CAIWGR010000341.1 GCA_903912275.1 uncultured delta proteobacterium | reverse complement strand
TTCCGCATCATGAAGCGCGAAGATGGCGGCTACTCCGTCCTGCGCGACTACGTTGCCGGTGCACCCTCGGCCACCCTCCGCAAGCAGGCCATCGCCGTCGTCACCGCCGCCGGCAAGCCCGAGGATGCAGACGCCTTCAAGAAGCTCTCCGAACAGGCCGACCGCAGCATCCGCCTCCTCGGATTCGCTGCCCTCGCAGACCTGGCCGACCCCGCCAACGAGGCCTACTTCCGCGGCTACATCAACCACGCCGACGAGGCCATGCGCTGCATCGCAGCCTACGCACTCCTCGGTCTCCCGCTCCCCAAGCCCACCCGCTAACCGGCGGCCTCAAGGGGCACCATGTTTCAGGTAGAACGGCTGACCCGCTCCTTCGGCGGCCGAACCCTCTTCCGCGACCTCGACTGGCAACTCCGTCCGGGCATGCGCATTGGTCTCGTCGGCCCCAACGGCGCTGGCAAGACCACGCTCTTCCGCATCATTGCGGGCGAGATGGAGCCCGACTCCGGCCGCCTCAGTGCGCCCGCCGGCTCCACCGTCGGCCTCCTGCCCCAGGAAATCGGCCACATGGAGGACCTCACCGTCCTCGACTACGCCCTCCGGGGCCGCGCCGAACTCATCGAGGCCGAGGAGAAGATGGAGGTGCTCACTGCCAGCATCGACGCACTCCGCAACACGGGCGCCACGGAAGCCCAGATGCAGGCCGTCACCGACGAACTCGGCACCGTCCAGGAGCGCTACCAGGCCCGAGGCGGCTACAGTTTCCGCGCCGACGCCTCCATCATCCTCCGCGGCCTCGGCTTCCCTACCAGCCGCTTCACCCAGCGCGCCCCCGAACTCTCCGGCGGCTGGCGCGTGCGGCTCGCGCTCGCCCGACTCCTCGTCCAGCGGCCCACCGTCCTCCTCCTCGACGAACCCACCAACAACCTCGACCTCCCCAGCGTGGAGTGGCTCGAGAACTTCCTCTACGGCTACGACGGCACCGTCGTCCTCATCTCGCACGATCGCTACTTCCTCAACCGCATCTGCACCGAGGTAGCCGCCTTCGACCCCGACGGCTTCAAGGTCTACCCCGGCAACTTCGACGACTACGTCGAGGCCCGCACCATCCGCCTCGAAGATATTCTGAAGCAGAAAGAGGGCCAAGACCGCGCCATCCGAGAGACCGAGAAGTTCATCGAACGCTTCCGCTCCAAGGCCACCAAGGCCAAGCAGGTGCAGAGCCGCATCAAGCAGCTCGAGAAGGTTGACCGCATCGAGGTCGTCAAGCAGCGCCGCTCCATCGCCTTTAGTTTCCCACCCGCGCCGCCCTCCGGCAAAATCGCGCTCCGCGTGAAGCATGTCGCCAAGAGCTACGGCAACCTCGAGGTCTACCGCGACGTCGACATCGAGGTAGAGCGGGGCGAGCGCATCGTCATCGTCGGACCCAACGGCGCCGGTAAGTCCACGCTGCTCAAACTCGTCGCCGCCGTCATGGCCCCCGACAAGGGCAGCATCGAGCTCGGCCATAACGTCGTGCTCTCCTACTTCGCGCAGCACCAGGTGGAGTCACTCTCGCTCGGCAACACCCTGCTCGAAGAGATGGAGGCCCACGCCCCCTTCGACGCCATCCCCAGCTGCCGCGGCATCCTCGGCGCCTTCCTCT
>CAIWGR010000340.1 GCA_903912275.1 uncultured delta proteobacterium | reverse complement strand
TCCTCGAAAGGGCACGCGACATGTGGGCAGAGCTCAAGCGCGAGACCGACCTCCCCGCACCCAGCAGCTCCTCGACAGCCTCGGCTGAGCCGCCGAACTTTCGCCTTGCGGACCCGCAGCGCGTGTTCAAGTTGCCCCTGTCCGAAGGTTGGCTCGTCTGAGCCTTCCGGAATCTGGGGTCGGACATCTTCCCGCTTCGTGCCTGGTTGGGCCGCTGTTGCATCCGCAGCGACGCCCCGCCTCACCCCGCACAGAGCATGCGTAAGGCGACTGTCATGCAGCTTCAAACCCACTTCCACATCATCCTCGACCGCTCCGGCTCCATGGCCAGCATCGCTGACGACATCGTGGGAGGCTTCAACACCTTCCTCGCTGACCAGAAGGCCCTGCCCGGCGCAGCCACCCTCTCCCTCATCCAGTTCGACTCCGAAGACCCCTTCGAGGTCATCCACCACAACCTCCCCATCGCGGAGGTCCCGCTCCTGACAGACAAGACCTTCCGCCCCCGCGGCTCCACCCCGCTCCTCGACGCCATCGGTCGCGGCATCAACCAGCTCGCGGGCGAACTGTCAGATCGGCCCGAAGAGAGCCGCCCCGCCGGCCTCGTCTTCGTCATCGTCACCGACGGTGCTGAGAACAACAGCTCTGAGTTCCGGCGCGACCAGATCAGCAAGCTCATCGAGACCAAGACCAAGACCGACAACTGGAAGTTCGTCTTCCTCAGCGCAGACCTTTCGGCCATGACCGAGGCGCACGACCTAGGCATGTCGAAGGGCTCCTCCCTGCTCTTCGAGAACTCCGGCCGCGGCAGCCGCATGGCCTTCCAGGCCCTCTCCGCCCGCTCCGCCGACTTCCGCGCTGGCGACCGTTCCGACCTCGACTTCGACGACAGCGAGCGCCACCGCTCCGACGACCCCAGTCGCAAGAAGCACTAGACCCGCTAGGGCTCCTCGCCCTCGGCGTAGAACTGCTGCAGGAACTCGCCCACCCGGTCGATATCCATCGACTTCGAGTAGTAGCCGTGGATGTCGTGGTCCACGCACATCGACTGCAGCGTGCCCGCGTCGAGGTCCGAGAAGAGCACCACCACCAGGTCCTCCAGCGACGGATCCGACTTCACGCCATCCAGCAGCTCCTGCACATTGGGCCGCGCCATCGTGATGTCGAGCAGCAGCGCATCGGGCCGCTCATACTCAATCTTCGCCAGCGCACCGTTCGGCGTCGTCAGACGCGCAACCAGAAAGCCAGCCGCCGAGAGCGACCGCTCAGCGCGCAGCACATCCATGATGTTGCTGTCGATGAGGAGTACTTTTTGCTCGTTCATGCCAGCTCCGGAGCAATCATCTGCCCGGCTCCGCTCCCACCTTTCGCGGTGCAAGTCAAGGCGAGCAGGCGCGGCGCAGGCCGCATGGAGGCTAGTTCGACAGCCTGCCCGTCGGCCCGGCTGCCGCCAGCCGCGCCTTCGCCGCCCTGGCAAACTTGGTGCCGGGGAACCGCTCCATCACCTCTTCGAAGAGCGGCCCTGCGAGCGCCAGCGAGCCCAGCTCCTCGGTCAGCCGCGCCAGGTGAAACCGTGGTTCTGCGGCCTCCGGCTTGAGCGCCGACATATACTTCACCGCCACAAACAGCGCCTCGATCTCACCCGACTTCACAAAGACGCTCCCCAGGTTGCGAAGCACCCGCTCCAGCAGCGCCTCCTCCGTCACGGCCTCGAGAAAGCGGTCCTCCCAGCCAACGCGCCCCTCCGTGGCATCGTTCACCACCTGCTTGCACTCGGCAACCGAGAGCGAGCGGCCCGCATTGAACGGGTCCACGATCAACCCCTCGTCCTCCGGCACCCGCACCACAAAGTGGCTCGGCATCCCAATCCCCTCAATCTTGAAGCCGGCATACCGCCCGACCAGCATCCAGACGCTCGACATCAGGATGGGCAGCCCGCGCCGCTGCGCGACCACGCGTGAGAGGTAGCTCCCCTCCGCCGTCATCCCGTCGGCCGCATCGCCCTTGAAGTTCAGTTCGTCCACCAAGACCCAACGCAGGGCGTCGCTCACCCGCTCCACCCGGCCGCTCGCCTGGTAGCCGGCGGCACGCTCCGACCAGCGCTCCAGCAGCGTCCGAACCCGCTTGTCTTCCGCCGCGGGGGCCCGTTCGATCGCAAGCAGCGCACCGGCGAGGTCGCCCGACTTTACGGATTGAGAAAAATCCGCCAACCGGCGGCCATCCTCCTCCGACCAGAGTTCCTTGATGAGCATTCCCGACACCTCTGCAGCAACCTACCCCCCCGTTACGACCATCGCCGATCTGCAGCAAACTATCGATGCCTGGATCGGCCAGTTCGAGGAGGGCTACTGGCCCCCGCTCGCCAACCTCGCCCGGCTCACCGAAGAGGTCGGCGAGCTGGCCCGCGAACTCAACCACGCCCACGGCCCCAAGAAGAAGCGGGGCGGCGAAGAGGCCCGCGTCGCCGCCGAGCTCTCCGATGTCATCATCGCCGCCGCCACCCTCGCCAACAGCCTCGGCATCGACCTCACCGCCAGCCTCAACGAGACGCTCTCGGCCCTCACCCGGCGCGACGCCGACCGCTGGGTCCGCAAGCAGACAGCGTCAGACGCGAGCCTCCTCGGCGAGCCACCGGCAGACGGCGCGCCCTAGGCCGCGCCCAACCTCCTGCGCCTCGTCAGCGCTCAGCAGCGGCAGGTGGACAAAGCAGCTGTCGGCGCCGCTCGCCAGCGACGACCAGAGCAGCGCGTTGCAGACAAAGCCACCCGCGTCGTCCGAGAGCGCCGCCAAGACACCCTCCAACCGGAGCGCCTCCGCCAGCGGCTCCGCCCCATGGCTCTGCAGCGGCGCGGCCTCCATGCCCCGGACTGGACCCAGCGCGCCGGCGTTGTCGGGCTCGGCACCGCTCTCGGGATGGCCCCAGCGCTCCACCGTCACCCCGGTCCGCGAGGCAGCCAGTCCAAGATGAATCCGGAGCGGGCCGCGGCCGAGAGACTGGGCAACGCGCTCCGCGGCGAGATAGGTCACCTCGAGCTGTTCCGCGCGCGCACGCCCTCCAGCGGCAGAGACGACAGCGGCCGCTTCGGAGGCGACGAGGATCGACGGATTAACGGCGATGTCTCGAAATGGCCCAAACGAAGTAAATACAACATCGCGCATCATATTGTTTAACTCATGAAATGAATCAAAAAAAAGATTTACGTCGAGCCGCGATTTCATCGCCTTGACCAATCCAGCCTACGGGCCTACCCTC
>CAIWGR010000339.1 GCA_903912275.1 uncultured delta proteobacterium | reverse complement strand
CCGACACCACGGCTGACACGACGGTCGACACTTCGGGTGACACCGCGGACGCCTATGTGTGCGGCAGCGCGCCCGCCTTCTCGGGCCAGATCTTTGGCTCCGACGCGCCGAGCGGCGGCGTCCCCCTCTTCGTCAACAGCCGCAGCGAGTTCACCTACGGCGACGCCAACCTCGATGAGGTCATCTCGCAGTTCCCCACCGTGGACGGCGACCCCATCATTCTGCCGACACCGGTGGTCATCACGGGTGCTATCGTTGTAGCAACCTCCTACATGAACACCGCGGCGGTTCCGCCGTCGCAGTCCAACTTCTGGGTAGCTGACGCCAACGGCACGGTTGAGGTTCGCCTCGACTACACCAACGCCGCAAACGTGCCGGTCACGCAGATCCGCGTCGGCCACAAGCTGAACTTCATTGTCACCGCGGTCGACAGCTACTTTGGTTCGGGCCAGATTCAGGCCGCCAACAGCTGGGAGCTCGTGGAGGCCGATACCGGTGTTCACGTTCTTGAGCGCACCGCGACGGCATTGACCGCAGACGACATCGGCGAAATCGTCCGGGTCGAGGGCACGCTGACGGGCGGCGGCGCGGCCTGCGGCGGTACCTCCAAGTGCTACGACCTCACCTACGCCAACGGTCAGGTTGTGCCCTACCGGAGCGCCAGCACCTTCCTGTCGGTCGGGCAATGCGTGACCTTCGTTGGTCCGCTCGGCCAGTTCAGCGGCGCTCCGCAGATCAACGTTGCCAACTTCGACTGGTCTTGGACGGCACAATAATGAAATGGCTCGCGAGCGCGCTCGTCGCGGCCGCATCACTCTCGGCCTGTGCGGCGGAGTGGGAGGAGCCGACGCTCGACAATCGCGAGGCTGCGGGATCCGCGGCCCTGATTGAGGAGCCGGTGAACTTTGCGCCGCGCTTTGTTGGCGAAGGATCGGGCCGCGTTGAGCAGCGGTATGGACTTCCCGTTGGTGACGGTTCGG
The DNA here is from genome assembly GCA_903912275.1 of uncultured delta proteobacterium. GTDB lineage: Bacteria > Myxococcota_A > Bradymonadia > REDH01 > REDH01 > CAIWGR01. The sequence continues at coordinate 4,420 of CAIWGR010000339.1, read as the reverse complement.
GCGTCGCAGATTTGCTCGACCTCATCGGCGCATCGTCGTCCGACTTTCTTGTCGGCGCGGGCGATGAGCCTGCGGGCGATGTGTGCAGTTCGATATCCACTTCGCCACGCCTGCCGATGACCATCACGGGCGTCGTTTCGCTGGCGGCGCAGAAGTATCTGAAGGTGCCCGTCTGCGGCCAGGACGAGCGGTTCTACGCCTCCTTCGTCGTCGAGGATGACACGGGAGGCATCGTGGTACTGCGCGACGGCCGGGTCTCGGAATTCGACTTCGGCGATCATGTTCGGCTCACGGTTCGTGGCCTCATCGAGCCCTACGCCGGTCAGAAGTATGTGCTGATCTCCGATGCGGAGAAGGTCGAGGGAAGTTCCGAGGTCCGTTACACAGCCTCTGACGCTGCCTTTGCAGACGCTGACCTCGGCCGCACGATGCGGGTCAGCGGCTATGTGCTTCAGGAGCCGACGAGCGCCAACTTCAACGCCATGGTCGTATCGAACCGGCCGTTGCCAGAAGCTGGCGTCGGCGAGTCGACGGCCGTCTGCCGCGAGAACTGCGCCGGCACCTGCCGCGCCAAGTGCCCGTCCGACAGCGCGAACACCCTCTGCGTGGATCGCATCTGCCCGGCCGCCTGCGCCGGTGGCGCCTCCTTCAACGTGGACCTGCTTCCGACGGCCTGCTGGAACGTGAGCCTCGAGCAGGAGCTCGGTCGCCGCGGCGTGAAGGTGCTGCTCGGAACGCATGTCTCCGTAACCGCCCCGGTCGTCTCCGGGTATGGCGGCCTGCAGCAGTGGGTGGTCCGTACCGGTCAAATTGAGTCGATTTTCTGAAAAAGCTGGAGGCCCTCGTGGCGCGTCAATCGTCCCTCACTTTCTCGCTTCTGCTCCTCTGCACCTCCGCCCCCGCCTTCGCTGTTGCGCAGGATGAGGGCCAGGCTCCGGCGCCCGCCGCCGTCGAGGAAGAGGCCGCTGAGCCCCTCGCTGAGCTCCCGACGGAGCCGGTCGCTGTCGCCTCAACCGGCCTGAACTACGAAGTCACCTTCCGCGCCTCGAGCCTGGTGCAGGGTTACAACAATCTCGACCTCCGCCCCTTCGACGGCTCGAGCGATGCGACCGTCCGGGACACCGACGACAAGTCGATGTTTGGCTACTCGGATGCCGGCGCCCACATGGTTGCCCGGCCCTCGGACCGGATCTCGCTGACGCTTGATGGTGAGGTGGAGACCCAGTGGCCCGCCTACGTCCTCAACAGTTCGCCGACCGCCATCGTCAGCCTCTACGGCCTGTCGTTGGGCGTGAATCTGTTCAACAATGGTGGCGTGAGCGCCGACCTCTCGATGGGTCGGCAGCCCTTCACCATCGGCGGCGTGCCCAAGGACTACATGATGTCCGGGAGCGTCGACGGCCTCGTGGCGACCATCGGCCTCGGTTCGGCGGGTCGGCTGCGGCTGGTCCCCTTCGACTTCTTCTCGGGGCAGGAACTGCCTGAGGCCGGCTACACTCGGTATGCGACGGGCCGCGACACCACCTTCGGCTTTGATGGTGACAACTTCACCTACCGTTCGGGCCTCGCCTACGACGGCGCGATCAAGTCTGCGGCGCAGCGGCTCGACCTTGGCGCCTACTACTTCTTCGCCGGCATCGGCGGCTCGGACTACACGGGCTCCGGCGCAGACATCAGCTACGGCGGTCAGCTCGGAAACTTCTCCGACGGCGACTACCAGAACCTTTATGGTGCCCGCGCCGCCTGGAAGATGGAGATCGGCGGAGATAGCGATCTCGCTACCGCCGGTGGGACCGTTGTCGGCGCCTACCTCGAAGGTGCGATGTCGCAGGGTGTGGATCGGCAGGCGCTCGTTGCGGCCTACGATGAGGTGAAGACCGACGGCAACGCCTTCGGTGCCGGTGTCGACCTCGCGGTTCCGCTCTCGGGCCTGCTGCTCGAAATGGGCGGCTCCTTTTATCACTTCGACGGCGCAGACTACGACTCGAACGGAATGGAGTTCAGCGGCGGCTTTACCGGCTTCCGCGGCTCCAAGGTCGGCGGCGTTGCCATCGGCCGCCTCGCAGGCTGGCGCCCCTCGGCATCGCTCGCTCCGGACGGTGTGGACCGCAGCCCGCAGCAGCAGTCGCGCACGGCAGGAACCGAGTTTGCCTCGGGCACCATCAGCGCCACGGTCGGCGACACCTCCCTCAAGGTGAGTGGCTGGAGCTACCGCGACACCAGCCACAGCTTTGTGAATTTTGACGCACTCGAACTCGTCCCCGAGCCTCCCTATGGCTACTCGCGCGCCGAAATCGCTGCGCAGAAGCGGCTCGGCAAGTCGCTCGGCACGGAGTGGGAAGCAGTTGTCTCCCAGCGCATTGACGACCTCAAGCTTTCGGCTGTCGGCGGCATCTTCCTGCCCGACAACTTCTACGCAGTAGAGGCCGATCGCATTGTTGACGGTGACGACACCGCGCTCGGTGGCTCCGAGCCGCTGACCGTTGTGGGTGTCAGCGCCGAACTCAACTTCTGAGGCGGCTGTGATGAACCGGACTCTCCCCATCGCGCTTCTGGCACTGGCCTCACTTGGCGGCGGATGCTCCATCGACAACCGCGAGGAGACGAGCAACTTCTCGGTGGGCTACCGGACGGGCGTGCGCGTCACCGACAGCGAAGGCAGCGCCTCCTACACCTCGAACGGCGAGCGCGGGAATGTGATGATCAGCGAGGTCAACTGGGCTGGCTCCGTGGAAGGGCCGCTGACGGCCAGCGTGCACTACGCGGATGACATCTTCATTGAGGTGCAGAACAAGCACCCGCGCCCCATCTGGCTCACAGGGTGGCGCATCACGGTGCAGTCATCGGCCAATCGCGATCGGCTCCCGGACGACTACCTCTTCCGCACCGATGCCACGAAGACCTACATCCTGCCCGCGCCGCGCAGTGGAAAGCCTCTGCAGCCGAACGAATATGCGCTCATCGCGGTCCGCGCTGACGGCGCCTTTCCCACGGCGGACTACATCGTCCCCGACCTGAAGTTCCCAGAGGGCAGCTTCGCGATCGACCTCTACGACATCGACGAGCGCATCATCGAGGGGATGGGAGACATCCACAAAGAGCGTTTCGCCGGCTCGTGGGACCTTGTCACGGCACGCTCGATGGAGCGTTCTCAGAGCCTGTTTGGAAATTCCGGCAGCGTCGACGGAAGCTGGCATTCCTACTCGGGCAACGACTTCGACCTCGCGCCGGCCACAGGCCCGCGGCTGCACGACGCACTCCGCGTGAACATCGCAGAGGCCTACCGCCCCCTGACCTTCGCGACGCCGGGGCTGCCCAACAGTCCTGACTACGCAGGCATCATCTCTTCTGGCGCGGAGGATTGAGATGAGACCAACCCTTGTAACCTCGCTGCTGGTCAGCGCGTCGCTCTGGGGCTGCGCGCAGGATGAACCTCCAGCAGCCGAAAAACTCTTTGACCGCTATGCGGTGACCTTCGTGCCGCCTGCGACCTCCGCGGAGGAGGCATTGACCGTGCAGACCGCCTTCATCGCAGAGGTGGCGGGAGCCAAGCGGTCCATCGACCTGGCCGTGGAAGGCTTTGACGACGAGAAGTCCGCGCTGGCGATCATCGCCGCCGCCGAGCGTGGCGTCGCGGTTCGCGTTGTGGGCGATGAAGACCGCCGCGGAGACGCTGGATTCGCGAAACTGCAGGATGCGGGGATTCCGCTGGCCTTCGGCGACGGTCCGCTTCCGTGGGCGCCCTCGCCGGGCGTCTCCATGGTGCGCGGCAGCGACGATAACCGGATGTCGCACAACTTCATGGTGGTAGACGGAGCAACGGTCTTCGTCGCCTCGAACGGCCCGGTCGTCGCCAGCGGCGGCCGCGCGCAGCTCTACAATGTGATGACCTCCGAAGACCTCGCCAAGGACTTCACGGGCGTCTTCCAGCAGATGTTTGGCGGCGTCTTCGCCACCACGGTCACCTCGTACGGTGAGCCGATGCCCTCCAACACCAACAACCGTACCCGCATCCCCATGCAGGACGGCTCGGTGCTCTCCACCTGGTTCGGGCCGCAGGAGCCGATCATCAAGGAGGCGATCGACCGCATCTACGAGGCCCACGCCTCGGTCTATCTGGCGACGAGCGGCCTCTACAACAAAGAGCTTGTGGATGCGCTGCGCTACAAGGCCGCCGCGGGATTCAAGGTCACGGTGGTGGTCGACGCCGCTGCCGCAGACGCAGTGGGCAGCCGCGTGAGCCGGCTCGAAGGCGGCATCGCAGACCCGAACACGCCGAGCCCCAACGCCAAGGTGGTCCGGCGCCCCAATGTGGGCTTCAACGCGCTGATCGTCGATGCTGAGCCCTCGGCGCTCGACGGGACCCAGGGTCCGGCGACGATGTTCGTGCCGAGCCAGCCCTTCATCGAGACCATCCCCT
>CAIWGR010000338.1 GCA_903912275.1 uncultured delta proteobacterium | reverse complement strand
CGACCCTGCAGCAGATCTTCGAACGCGACCTCGGCTACTGGCCCGACGCCATCGCGGAGTCTGCACTCCGACTCGTCCGACTCCGCTCCGCGCTCGAGGAGCTCGCCCGCGCCGGCGTCATCTATCGACAGCCCGCTCCGACCATGCTCCAGACCGGCTACGCAATGATCCCCACCTAGCGCGGCGGTCGCTCCGCGCTCGTGCGCAGAACCGCAAACTGTGGATACCGTCGGCCATCGTTGCCCGCCGTCTCCGCCTCCGACTCCTCGACCTCCACCCAGAGCCGAGTGCCGTCCGGCGCCCGCTCCGCTTCGGCCGCATCGAGGCCGGCGTCAGGCCAAAGGAGCGTCGCGCGCCGCCAATGCCCCCACACCTCCACCTCCCAGATGGGGCAGTCGCAGGTGGCTCGGTTCAGCCGCGCGACCACCCAAAACGGCGTCGTCGCATTCGCCGCACGCTCCGCTTGTGATGTCGCACCAGCCAGCCGCAACCGCGCCTCGTCCGACGGCAGCCGGCCGAGCCCAGACATCCGGCGCACCGCGTTCGGAGCACAACCGCAGGCCCACGCGAACAGCGCGATCAGGCAGACAAAACGAAGAGAAGGCCTCATGCAGCCACGACTAGCCGACTTCCGCCGGCGGCAGCAACCCGTCCACAATCGCAAGATGCGCCGCGGTCACGCTGCCGTTCGCATCATGAAGCACAACCGGCTCCAGCAGCCGCATCTCCTCTGCGCCCTGCGCGCGCGCCGTCAGCACCACGAAGGCCGGCGCAGCGCCTTCGCTCGCAACAACCCGTCGCACCGAAGCACCCCGAAGTCCGGCTGCAGCGAGCGCAGCAATCGCCACCTCCTCCCGCGCGCCCGGATAGACGAAGACCACCGCGCCACCGGCGACCAACCGCTTCGCCGCCTGCAGCAGCTCCACCAGCGAGCCGTTCGCCTGATGACGCGCCAGCGCCCGCTCTCGGTTCGGGCTCGGCGTCCCCTCCCGTGCGCCAAAGTAGGGCGGATTCATGAAGACAACCTCGGCTGCATCGACCTCCTGTGGGAGCCGCCGCACATCGCCCTCCACCACCTCCAGCCGCTCCGCCATCCCGTTGCGAACCACATTCTCCCGCGCCAACTGCGCCAGCGACGGCTGAATCTCGAAGGCCTTGCCCCGGTAGTCCGGCAGCATGGTCGCCAGGCAGAGCGAGACCACGCCCGAGCCCGCGCCAAACTCTACGCCGCGCGCCGGACGAAGCCGCGCTACCTCGTGCGCCAGCAGCACCGCGTCGAACGAAAACCGGTATCCGCGCCGGTGTTGCAGGATGCGTACGCCGCCACGGTACATGGCGTCGTCGGTCCGCTCCGGCTCCTCCAGCGCGTTCATCGTCAGCGTGCGCCGGTCAGGTCGTAGAGCACAACGCCGCTCAGCACCTTGGGGAAGAAGAAGGTCGACTTCTGCGGCATGAAGTCACCCGCCTCGCAGATGGCCCGCACCTTCGCCACGGGCGTGCCGTTCATGAAGATGGCCGCCTGGGTCCGACCAGCAGCGAGATCTGCCAGCGCCTCGCCCGCCTCTTTGTAGTAGAAGATGTTGGTCTTGGCGGCCTGGGCCTCGCGCGAAATGCCGGCGCGCCGCTCCAGCAGCAGCTCGTGCAGAATCGCCACATCGAGCTCCGCCATCTCTGCGACCCCCTGCATTGTCGCCTGCTCTGACGCAGCTCGGGCAGGGTTGAGCGTTGCGAGCGTCAGTGCAAGCTCGCCCTGCGGGGCCGTCGCCAGCACGAACGATGGCCCGCTCTCTCCCGCGCGCCGTAGGGCCGCGAGCCATTCGGAAGGCACCGTTGTCGTATCGATTGCGGAAAGATCGAACAGCTCCGCTGTCCGCGCCAGCCAGG
>CAIWGR010000337.1 GCA_903912275.1 uncultured delta proteobacterium | reverse complement strand
TAATAGGGTCGGAGGGCATGGACGGTGGTGTCTTTGACGAGACACTCTGTCTTTCGTTTGCCAAGCTTGGCCATGGGGTGGTCTCTTACGCTCCGTGCGGGAGCTGTGATGCTCTTCTAGGTCGTCTCTGGGTGATTCTCCGGCTGTGCCGTTACTCCGACCGGCGCCGGCGGGGCGGGTCGGGCATCATGCCAAAGTCGAGGACGAAGCCGCCGTTGCCGTCGGGTGTGAAGGCCACTGTACCCTCGACCTCCGCGGTGGCCTCCGCCAAGGCCTCGTCCGAGAGCTTGCCGCTGTCTCGCAGTTCGGCGAGCCTGCCAATCTCCGCCACAATCCGGTCGCCATCGGTGGGCGCCTCGTTTTGGGCGGCCACCTCGTCGCTCGCGCCGTCAGCGCCGCTGCCGTCAGGGCGCAGGCCTTTCTTCTCTTGCTCTTCCATGGGTTCCTCCTGGTGCAAGCCTTGTTGCCGTGCTGCGCTCCCCTCAGAGCCGCCGGTAACGCTGAACATCCTAGCAGGTGTATGGGCGCAAGTCAATGGGGGGTGGAGGGGAGGAGGCCGCTATTCGCTTCGTCTGCTCGGCGGATGCGAAATCGGAATGACAGCGCGCAGCGCTTTCACTATGCGAGTCTCCGAATTCTCGGGTGTTAGGCTCCGAGACACGAGAGGGGGAGTAAAATGACGGAAGACGTCGTGCCATTGGAACTGCAGGAGCAGGTCTCATTGCGCCGCTGGGACAGCGCGGTGCGAATCTCTCTCTTCGCCGGCGGCCTCGGCGCGGACCGTTTCTATCTGGGCTACCGATGGCTCGGGTTCTTGAAACTCGTCACCTTTGGCGGGCTCGGCCTCTGGGCCTTCGCCGACTTCATCTCGCTCCTCAACGACAACCTCCGCGACGCCGACGGCCTGCCCCTGAAGCACTGACCCCAATCTCTCCTGCGGCCCGCCAAGGCTGCACCCCGCCAACCTCGACGCGTGAACCGTGGTCTTCGCAAGTCTCACCTTCCTCTATCTCTTCCTTCCGCTCAGTGCGCTGCTCTACTTCGCGTGGAACAACATCACCTATCGGAACATTGTCCTCACCCTCGTCTCCCTCCTCTTCTATGCGTGGGGTGAGCCGGTCTGGGTCATTCTGCTGCTCTTTTCGTCGGGCGTGGACTGGGCCCACGGTCTGCTGGTGGAGCGGTTTCGAGGCAAATGGCAGGCCAAGGCCGCGCTCATCTCCTGCCTGACCATCAACCTCGGGCTTTTGGGCGCCTTCAAATATGGCGCGCTCATCACCGAGACCCTCAATGCCCTGCTGCCCGTAGCGCTGCCGGTTCCCCAGGTCGCGCTGCCGGTCGGCATCTCCTTCTACACCTTTCAGACCATCTCCTATGTGGTCGACGTCTATCGCGGCGAGATCCCCGCCACCCGGTCGCCGCTCAAGTTTCTGCTCTTCGTCAGCCTCTACCACCAGCTCGTGGCCGGCCCGATCGTCCGTTACGCCGAGATTGCCGCCGAAATCGATAACCGGGTCCATTCGTGGGATGGCGCCTGGCGCGGGCTTCGCAGGTTCTCGAAGGGGCTCTTCAAAAAAGTCTGTATCGCCAACGTCGCCGCGCTCCTCGTGCAGACCTGGCTCGATGGCGACCTCTCGCAGGTTGGCGCGGCTGGCGCCTGGCTTGGGCTGCTCGCCTTCACCCTGCAAATCTACTTCGATTTCTCCGGCTATTCCGACATGGCCATCGGCATGGGCTGGATGTTTGGCTTCCACTACGCCGAGAATTTCGACCATCCCTATGTGGCCCGAAGCGCGACCGATTTCTGGCGCCGCTGGCACATCTCGCTCGGCACCTTCTTCCGCGACTATGTCTATATCCCGCTCGGCGGAAACCGGAGCAAAGGGCTCCGGAATCTCTTCATCGTCTGGGGGCTCACCGGCCTCTGGCATGGCGCGAGCTGGAACTTCGTCATTTGGGGGCTCTACTTTGGGGTGCTGATCGCCGCAGAGCGCCTCTTCCTGCAGAAGTGGCTCGAGCGGCTTCCCCGTGCGGTGGGCCATGTCTACCTGCTGCTCGTGGCGATGGTCGGCTGGGCCATCTTTCATACGACGGACCTTGGTCAGCTGCGGGCGCTCTTCTCGGCCCTGGTGGGAACCGACGGCCTGGGCGACACGACGGGCGTTGCCGTTGCGCTGCGTGCCAATGCCTTCTGGCTCGCGGCTGCGCTCCTCCTCTGCCTGCCGCTCACCTCTTGGACGCTGCGCTGGTCGGATGACTTCGAGCTGGCCGGCGGCTGGCGTCGCGGCCTTGCCGTGGGCGGTGGCGCGCTCGCAGCCCTTGCGCTGCTGCTCGCGGCGACGGCCATGCTGGTCGGTGGCACCTACAATCCCTTCATCTACTACCGGTTCTAGGCGCGATGTCTCTCCATCCAACAGCCAATCCGTGGCATCGCGCAGCCTCGCTGCTCTTTGTGCTCTGGTCTGCCATCGTGGTGGTGCTCTTTGCGCAGACCCCGACCGGGCCGCAGCGCGCCGAGACCGAGAACCGCGACCTTGCGCGGCTGCCGGTGTGTACGGTCGAGACGGTGCTGAGCGGCGCCTGCATGGGCGGCTTCGACAGCTGGGTTTCCGACCACTTTCCCTTCCGTTCCCTCTTCCTGGGCTGGTCGTCGGCCATCGAGGGACATCGCGGCATCACGCTCGCCTCCGACATCACCGTCATCAAGGTGACCGAGGCCGACCTGGCGCGGCTGGAGCGGGCAGACGAGTGGGCCGAAGGCACGGGCAGCGACCTGGCGGAGGGCAGCGGGTTGGCGGCCGCCGAGGGGCTGCTTCCGCTGGATGGCTCGGCCGACGTCGAGGGTTCCGGTGAGGAGGCAGAGCTGGCCGAGGCAGGTTCGGGGGCACAGGGCCCGCGTGCCTCGCTGCGGGCGCCAACGTCGGCCGAGCTGACGGAGCTGGAGAAGGCGATGGAGGGGGTGGAGCTGCCGGCTGAGAAGGCTGCGCCGGCCTCGGGGAAGGGGGCGGTGAGCCATGTTGCCGGCCTGCTGGTGCAGGGCGACCGGGTG
>CAIWGR010000336.1 GCA_903912275.1 uncultured delta proteobacterium | reverse complement strand
CGGCAAGGCCTGCTTGGCGGCCGCAGCCTGCGGCTCCCTCCTCGAGGTTGGAGTCGGCGCAACGGCCGCCGAGTGTGTCTCCTCCTGCGAGGCGGAGATTGCAGCGAACGAAGGCGTCACCGCCTCCGCCCAGTGCATCGCCACCGCCACCTGCGACGCCATCCCGAGCTGCCTGGTCTCGTCGCCTTAGCGGGTGGTTGAAGACGGTCACTCTTTCATTCACTCTGCCACCTCAACGAGGCGCTGACCATGCCAACAATCAGCATGTTTTACGGTATCTTGGTGGCGATGTACCTGCTCGACACCGATCGACATCATCACCCGCACATTCATGTTCGGTACAACGAATGGAAGGTGGTCGTCAGGATTCCGGATGGTGAGGTGCTCGATGGACAGCTACCCGCGCGCCAGATGAAGCTGCTTCAGGCTTGGATCGAGCTTCATCGCGACGAACTGATGGCTGATTGGCATTTGGCGAGTACGGGTCAAACACCCTACAAGATTGATCCCTTGCGCTAAGGAGTGACCAGATGACTCCCGACGTGATCGCAGTCCGGGCGATGCCCGATTACACGCTGGTGGCCCAGTTCGAGACAGGCGAGTGGCGCATCTTTGCGATGCATAGCTACCTCGCATTTCCAGCCTTTGCGCCGCTATGGGATGTGGCGCTGTTTGCGCGGGTGCATGTGGCGCACGGTACGGTGGCTTGGACCGACGAGATCGACCTCTCGCCCGACACGCTCTACCTGCGCGGGCTCCCGTGGGAGGAGGGCGCGGCGTAGCGTCGGCTGTCGTCACGCCGGCGTCACCGCCTCTGCCCAGTGCATCGCCACCGCCGCCTGCGACGCCATCCCGAGCTGCCTGGTCTCGTCGCCCTAGCGGGTGGTTCGGGCGGCGGCTGCGTCGAGGGCGATGAGCTGCTGCAGCGCGGTGCGGAGCTGCGGATCTGCCGCGGCCGCGCTGCCCGCCAGCGGGTCGACCGCCGGCGCGGGGTTGGCCAGCGCACCTTCGAGGTCGCGCTCCCGCTTGAGGTTCTTGTCTGCCACGGGAGCCGTCTTCGACACCTCCACATCGGGCAGGATGCCGTCGTTCTGGATCGAGCGGCCAGACGGCCCGTAGTAGAGCGCCGTGGTGAACTTGATTCCGTAGTCGAAGGGCAGGTCGAGGATGCTCTGCACCGACCCCTTGCCGTAGGTCCGCTCGCCCACCACGACCGCACGGTGGGTGTCCTGCAGCGCGGCCGTGACCACCTCCGAGGCGCTGGCGCTCCCGCCGTTCACCAGCACCACGAGCGGGCCGCGGAAGCGGGTGTCGCTCCGGTCCGCCATGAAGGTCTCCGGGCTCGCGCCATCCCGCTTGGCGGTCTTCACGATGAGCCCCTCGTCGAGGAAGGCGTCGGCCACCGAGACGGCCTCGCCGAGCAGGCCGCCGCCGTTGTCGCGCAGGTCGAGGACCAGCCCCTTGAGCGGCGCCTTGTTCTCTGTCTCGAGCGCATCGATCGCCGCGCGGAGCTCGGCGCCGGTGTCCTTCTTGAAGCCGTCGAGCCGCACCGAGCCGTAGCCCGGCGTGAGCAGCTCGCCCTCCGCGGTGTTGGTGCGGACCACATCGCGGGTGACCGAGAGCTGGAGCTTGGTGGCCTTGCCCTGCACCGTGCGGGTGAGGTCGAGCTTGAGGACAACGCCAGCGGGGCCGCGGAGCAGCGCGACAGCCTCGTCGCGCGTCTTGCCGGCCATGGAGGCGCCGTCGATCGCGTCGATCCGGTCGCCGTCGATCAGGCCGGCGTCGAGGGCTGGGCCACCCTTGATGACCCGCTTCACCAGCACGCCCTCGGGGACGATCTCCATCTCGATTCCAACGCCCACATACTGGCCGTTGTTGTCCTCCTTGAGGCTCTTGAACTGCTTGGGGTCGTAGAAGGAGCAGTGGGGGTCGAGCTCCTTGACCATGCCGCGCACGGCTGCGCCGATGAGCTTCTCGGCCGGAATCTCATGCACGTAGCGGCTGAGGATCAAGGCGTAGGCGGAGGAGAAGACGTTGAGCTTGCTGTACGACTCGTCGCCCTGCGCAGCGCTGGCGGAGAGGGCGAGTGTGCCACCTACGCCGAGCGTGAGGCCCATGATGAGTCCTGCGGCGAGGTAGCCGTGGCGTGCTTGGAGTTTCATGGGTTGGAGGCTCGGGCGGGAGGCGGCTGGCGCCAAGGAGGAATGAGCTTGGGTGCTGCGAGCCGGGTGGGGCGGAACCAGCGGAGCGGGTCGATGGGGATGCCGGCCTGGCGGAGCTCGAAGTAGAGTTCACGCTGACCGTAGACGGAGCGCTCCCCCGCGGTGCCGAGCGTTTCGCCGGCAGCGACGGGCTGGCCGACTGCGACCGCAACGGCGGTGAGTCCGGCATAGACGGAGAGGAGCTGGTCGCCATGCTCGACGATGATAAGGCGGCCGAGTCCGGGGAGGGTGACCGACTGTGCGACCACGCCGCGTGCGCAGGCCACGACGGGCTCGTCGCCCTTCACGGAGAACGAGAGGCCCGTATGCCGCGCCTCGGTCGGGCTGGTGAAGCGGGGGCGGAGCCCGAATCCGGCGTTGAGGGGGCGGTTTGCGACCGGCGGCAGCAGCGCTCCGCGCAGCGCCTCGCCGGCCTCGGGCGCAGCGGTGAAGCCCTCCAAGCGTTGCAGGCCGGTGTGAAGCCGCTTCTCGGCCTCCGTTACGGCCTCTTCTCGCACAGCCTGGATCTCCGGGGCCTGCTCGGCGGTGGCCCAGGCGGTGCGGGCCACAAGGAGCGCGGCCCGCGTGGCTTCGGCGAACGGGCCAGCGATGTTCCCCACCCAGCGGTCATCGCTGGTGCTCTCACCGGCGAGCGCGAGCAGCGCCGTCAGGATCGCGGCCGTCGCGCCGGTCATGGCTGGGCGCGGTGCTGCGCGGTGCTGCCGCCGAGCCCCTTGAGGAGGGCGACGGTGAGCGAGATCTCGTCTTCCGGGTCTGCGATCCCGCGGTAGGCGCGGACCGTGCCGAGCCGGACCGGTGGCTGCCGTCCTACGCCCACGCCGCCGACCGCGACAGCCTGTTCGGTGAGGAGCGCATGGAGCGCCTCGCCCACTTCTGCGCCATTGTCGGTTGTGAGTCCGTCGAAGAGGTCGGGCGGGTCGAAGGCAGGCTGGTTGCCCGAGCTCGAGGGCTCGAGGTCGGCTGAGGTGAGCGCGCGGACGCCCAGCGAGGGGCTCCTGCTCGTGCGGCGCATCGCCTCGAACTCCGCGGCGGTGGCCTCATCGGGCTGGACGCCGGAGACCGCTGCAAACTGCCCAGTGACCTCGGCTTCTCGGGTGGCATGGACCACCAGCTTGCTGTCGTAGGCGCCCTCTTGGATGCGCTTGTAGAAGGCCTTGTGCATGGTCCGCATCTGCTTGCGGATGAGCTCCTGCTGCTCCTCGAGCACCTCGATGGCCTCGACTGAGGCCGCGTAGGCGAGGGTCTTGGATTCGAGGATCGCGCCCGAGAAGAAGACCTGCGAGGTGATCTTTCGCGCCGCCATGCCATGGTCTTCGGTCTGGATGTGGAGCGTCATGCCGAGGTAGTCGACATCGTTGTTGAAGCCCATCTGCATGGCGTCATCCGGAGCGGAGAGAGACAAAGCGCGATTCTATGCGCCCAAGGTGGCCGGGCGCAAAATCTCTGGGCTTTCAGTGCACGTCAACATGCTCTGCGACGGCGATCGGCTCGCCGAGGAAGCGTCCGCCCGAGGCCTGGAAGGAGGCGGGGTGGTCGGTGGCGAGGTAGGTGACCTGCGCAGGGCTGCTGCCATCGTTGCGGAGCCCGGAGCCATCGAGGAGCTGGCGGAGCGTTGCGGCTGTGTGCGGGCCCGACTCGTGGATGGGGAGGTCGGCGCCGAAGTCTGCCCGCAGGCTCTCGCGAATCGCGTCGAGCAGGAGCGGATAGTGGGTACAGCCGAGGATGAGGGCGTCGGGCGGGCTGCCGGCGAAGAGCGGCGCGAGGTAGGTGCGGACGACCTCACGGGTGACAGGACCGTCGGTCCACCCCTCCTCCGCGAGCGGGACGAAGAGGGGGCAGGCCTGCTGGGTGACGCGGATGTGGGGCGCTGCGGCACGGAGGGCCTCCACGTAGGCGCCGCTGGCGACCGTTCCACGGGTGCCGAGCACGGCGACTTGACCGGCGGGGTAGAGCGCGGCGACGGCTTGTGCGACAGGTCCGATGACGTCGACGACGGGGAGCGAGATTTGCGCCCGGACCGCGCGGAGGCCGAAGGCGCTGGCGGTGTTGCAGGCGATGACGATGGCCTTGCAGCCGCGCTCCTGCAGCGTCCGAGCGATGGTCACGCTGTAGCGCTCGATGGTCTCCGGCCCCTTGTTCCCGTAGGGGACCCGGGCCGTATCGCCGAGGTAGATGAGATGCTCATCGGGCAGGAGCTGCCGAACGGCCCGCAACACGGTGAGCCCACCGACGCCGGAGTCGAAGAGGCCGATGGGTCGGTTGTCTGCCACAGGCGGTTAGCGGGCGATGGGCAGGACGTTGGGGATCTCGACGCCGATGGTGCAGGAGCCGTTATCGGCGCCGAGCGAATGGGTCGCGCCGAGCAGACAGAGCGGCTCGGGCTCATCGGTGGTGCTGACAAGTGTCGTCGTCTGGAAGTTGCTGAACTGGCGGTAGTCGCCGCCCTCTCCGTCGGGACGGTAGGCCGCAAACTCAGCGATGTAGGGTTGGTAGACGTAGGAGGCGATGGGGCCGGTGACCGGGTCGCCTAGCCGGACCGGGACGATCCGTCGGCCCCACTTGAAGCCGGCGCGCCGAGCAATGCCATCGACAACCGTGCTGTAGGTGGGTGTCCCGATGGTCAAGGCCGGGCAGGCGAGCGCGCCCAACTCCGTCGCAAGCGAATCGTTGACGGGGTTGAGGAAGAGGTCGCGCGGGTAGAAGGCGAGCGTGACCGAGGAGGTCGGGTCACCGTAGTTCAGGCCGCCAGAGAAGATGCCGTCGACGTCATCCACGCTGGTGAAGGGGCCGTAGGTGTTGGAGTTGACGAGGTAGTAGCTGAATGCTTCGGGGTAGATGTTGGCGTTGCGCGGGTCGGCGGGGTCGGGCTCGCCGCCGTAGTCAGCGATGGAGCGGACGATGGGTGCGCCGGTGAGCACCACCTTCGCCTCGGTCCAGATGATGGTGTAGGCATCCCAGACGCCGTTCGGCGGGTCCCAGGTGCCGTTGCCGCCCACGCCGTTCAGGTTGGCGTCGATGAATCGCTCGCCGTTGGGCTCTTCGGGGTCGAAGGTGCCATTGTCGTTGTTGTCCACGAAGGGCTCAGCGAGGTCGTAGAAGACCTCACCATCGTCGTATCGGCCATTGCCGTTGCTATCGTTGAAACCCTCTTCGCCGATGGTCCAGGCGATGACGGAGACCACCATGTCGCGCGGGTTGCGAACCTCATCGAGGGGCAGCGGCATGTAGTAGCGGGGCTCGGCGGGGAGGGGCTCAACATCGCGCGGGCGGGAGCCGTTGGGGAGGAAGGTGGTGGTGACCTTGCCGAGATCGCCCGAGACCGCGGGCGACTCAATGATGCCCATCTCGCTGACGAAATAGACGGGCCACTCGGTGGTGACAGGGTTGGTGTAACGGTCGCGCAGCCGGACCTCGCAGGTGAGCGGGCAGGTGCCGGAGACGGCGCCGTCATCGCTCTCAAAGAGTGCTCCCACATTCTCGCCGCCGCTGGAGGTCTGGCAGGTCATCGTCATGCCCCGTTCGCTGGGGCGGTAGCCGTTGATTTTGACGGCACCCGAGGTGCAGGAGGAGGAGCTGCTGCCAAAGGCGTAGCTGGCCTCGGCCTCGACGAAGCCGGCGACGCTGCCGGTGCTGAGCTGGATGGTTGCGCAGCCCTGGGCATCGGTGGTGGCGGAGCTGCCGGAGAGGGAGCTGTCGGTGGTGGAGACGTTGAGCCGGAAGTTGACGATCTCGCCTTCGGGGAGCGGGATGCCGTCGGCCTGGGTAAAGCAGAAGGTCAGGTTGCCGGTCTCGTTGAAGCCCGACTGGTCGACGCCCAGCGCCTCGGGCGAGACCCCCTTGAAGGTGCAGTCGGGCTTGGCGAGGAAGGTGAGGTCGCGGCTGAGCTGGCAGGTGGCGGTCTCGGGGGTGGTCGGGTCACCGTCATTTCGGAACGTCACGGTGGCCGAGAAGCCGGAGACGCCGGGGCTGTTGGGGGCCTGAACCCGGTACTCGAGCTGGCTCTGCTGCCCGACGACGGTGTTGAAGGTGGAGCCCGTGGGCGTTCCGGCTGCGTCGACGAAGCTGCCGAGGGTGATGGCGCCCGTCACGCGGGCTGCCGCCGTGTCGTCGCCGTCGTTGCCGACAACGATGAGGGTGAGGGCGGTGATGTCGGCCCCGTTGGCCTGAATGGTCGGGTCCTGAAAGTTGGCGAAGCAGGAGCGAGACGGGGCGTCACCGATGAGGAGCGAGGTGCTCTTGGAGTCGCCATAGGCCGTCTGCACGAAGGCCGCATCGATGGTGATCGTACGGCGGTCGCCGAGGGTCTGGGCGTCGGCGAGGCTGATGCTGAAATCGATCTGGCCGCCACCCTGCACGGTGTAGGTCTTGGTGTCGGTGATGCCGGCGCCGACCAGGTCGGCGTAGGGACCCGAGTCGCTGTTCACGCTGATCTGAACCTGCGTGCCGTTGGGGATGGGCGTAGAGTCGTCGCCCTGTAGCCCAGTGAGGGTAAGCTGAACCGTCTCGCCCGCATCGATGGGGCCACTGGGCTGGCTGATGCGGAGGGTCCAGTTGCCCTCTGGCGGTGTCTGGAGCTCCTTCTGCTGCGCGACGCAGTATTCGGTCGACTCGCCGATGAAGGCGAAGACATTGATGGGAGCGACCGGTACCGTCTCGTCCGCCGCGAGGGTGAAGGCGGCGACGCCAACAGCGTCGGTGGAGACGTCGGCGAAGCGGGCCTGACCGCTCACGGACACGCCGGGCGGAGTTGGCACGAAGACGCGGATCATGGTGCCGACCTCGGTCGGCGAGCCCGACGCGTCGAGGACGGTAACCGTGCCACGAATCGGGCTGCCGAAGCCCGGTGTGAGCGGTGCCGAAGAGATGCTCATGAAGCAGGAGTACTGGGGCGCGGGGTCGGCCGCGCACCCCGTGAGGGCCGCGCCGCCGAGGGCACTGGAGAGTGCGAGCGCGAGTCCGAGGCCCGGCGCGGAGAGGCGACGAAGCAGAGGCTGAAGACGAAACTCAGTCCACATGGGAGGCTGCTCGCAAGAGAGGGTGCTGGAGTGGCATAACTCCAATGCAAATCTACCTTTCGGCGCGCGCCCGATCAAGTTTTGGTCCAGCCGCAGGCCGATGCCTTACGGCGGGATGCGAGGAAGTTTGAATTTCACTGCCTGCATCGGGTAGCATAACGCTTCTGTGATGGGCTGGGTGACACCACTGCCCTTGGTTCCGAGGAAGACGCATGCGCCAATCGTTTCGCCGTTCCCTGTTTCTCGCCGTCGGCGCCCTGTTGCTTCCGGTCGCGGCCTCCGCGCAGGTGCTGACCTTCGCAACCCAGTTCACGGGCGAGGTGCCGGTCGCCGACCAGAAGCTCTTCCGTGATGCGCTCGCCTCCGAGGCCTCCTCCATCTGGAAGGCCAGTGCCAAGACCGAGGCGGCGACCTCGGCGCTCCTGGGTGCAGGTGCCGACTGTGCCGAGGCGAGCTGCGCGACGGCCGCCGGCGCCCTCGTGCCTGCCTCTGCTGCCATCTCGGCCCGCGTCAACGATGAGGCGGAGATCTTCGACTTCACCGTCAGCGTCTTTTCCGCGGTCGATGGCAAGCTCCTCGTCAAGGAGAGCGGCGAGTGCACCTTCTGCACGATGCAGGAGGCCTCGGTTGCCTTCCGCGCCACCGCGAAAACCGCGCTTGGCAAGGTGGGCACGCTCCCGACCGCAACTGCAGGCAAGATCGTTGCACCCGCCCCTGTGGTCGCGGTCGTGACGCCGCCCCCCACGCCGGCACCTGCTCCCTTGGTCGCGGCTCCCGCGCCGAAGCCGGCCGCTCCCGTGGTCGCGGCTCCCGCGCCGAAGCCGGTCGCTCCCGTGGTCGCGGCTCCCGCGCCGAAGCCGGTCGCTCCCGCGCCGAAGCCTGCGCTGCCACCGGTACCGCCGGCAGTTGTGGCGGCTCCTCCGGCGGCTCCCGCGCCTGCCGCTCCCGCGCCTGCTGCAGAGATCGAGAAGCTCGACGCATGGATGAAGGGCGACAAGGCCGTCACCATCGCCGCAACGCCCGCCGACGCCTCCGTGCAGGTGAATGGTCAGGTGGTCGGCAGTGGCACAGCCAGCATCAAGGCGGCGCCTCAGAAGCTCGAGGTCACCGTCGTCGCGCCCGGCTACACCAGCTACACGGAGCGGCTTG
This sequence comes from uncultured delta proteobacterium, assembly GCA_903912275.1. Classification (GTDB taxonomy): domain Bacteria; phylum Myxococcota_A; class Bradymonadia; order REDH01; family REDH01; genus CAIWGR01. The sequence continues at coordinate 4,618 of CAIWGR010000336.1, read as the reverse complement.
AGCTCCTCTCTGCTTCGCCCGGTCTCGACCTCCGCATCGCGCTGGCCTCCGAGTCGGCTGGCGGCGTTGATCTCGAGACCCGCCAGTTCCGCCGGTCGGCCGGTTGGGTTTCCACCAGCCTCGGCCTCATCGGCGCCATCACCGGCATTGCGCTCCTCTCCCGCGATGGCGACCCCACCTGCGCCGGCGCCTCATCGCAGTGCGCAGAGGTCTACGACCTCGGTGGCGCTGGCGGCATGCTCACCACCCTCGGTGGCATCGCCTTCGGCACCGGCGTTACGCTGCTCTTCACGACCCCGGACGAGCCCTAGTTCGCGGCAGCCGGCTGGTAGGCAGCGCCCAGCTTCCACATGTGGAGCTGGGCTGCGAGCCGGATGAAGTAGAGGTCATCGTGCGCGAACCGGGCCGCAGCCGCCTGGTTGCCCGTGCCCTGCTCGAGCGTGCTGTCGAGAAGTGCGTAGGTGAGCACAGGCTTGCCGCTCGTAAGCAACTTTGCCTGGACCGCCTTGCGGCTCGGATCCTGAAGGAGCAGCCGCGCGGCAAACTCCGAGACCTCGGCATTCTCGGAGTCGAGGAAGGCCTCGAGCCGCGGCCCCATCGCCTGCAGCAGCACCAAGACCGTGTCGCTCTCTGCCGCGACGAGGATGCTGTGGAGGAGCCGTCCATGGTGGGCCGTCACCGCGAGCGCATCGACGAGGCTGCGGGCGGAGACGGCGCTATCGAGCGCCTGCATCTGCCGGATCGCCGCCTGCACCAGGGTCACCTCGGGGTCCTCGAGAAAGACAATCCAGTCGGAGAGCGGCGCGTGGGCAGCAATCATCGCGTCGAAGGAGGCGCGCCGCACCTCGAGGCTCTCGTTCTTACGGAAGAGCGGGCGCTGCGCCGCCACCTCCTCGCTGCTCAGCCCCGCCGCAGCCCGAATCGTTCGGGCCGCCTCGGCGGGGCCTACCGCGAGCGTGAGCTTGCGGATGCGCTCTGCCACCGTCTCATCGCCCATCGCGGCGAGGGCGCGGAGAGCGTCGCTCTGCTCGGCCTCTGAGCCGAAGGCTGTGTAGGAGCGCAGCAGCGGCCAGATGCTTCCGGAGGGAGCATAGACGGCTAGCCGAAGCCCCTGCGTGTGGCGCGCGGCCTCTTCGCTGCGCAGCAGGGCGATGAGCGCGCGCGCGGCCGCATCGGGGAAGCGCTCGCCGAGCAGCTGCATCGCAGCGTCTGCGAGCGTCGGGTCCGCGTCGGAGATGAGTTTGAGCAGCGTGCGCTCCTCCACCTTCACCTTGTGCAGACGGGCCTGGCTGATGGCCGCGAGGCGAAGCTCGGTGGCGATGTCGCCGAGCGCTCGGGCAACCGCCTCTTCCCGGAAGGGCTCCCGCGTGGAGGTCATGGCGATGACGAGCGTCTGCTTGCGGAGCGCCTCGGGGGCGGCGACGAGGTGTGCGAGTGCGGACGCCTCCGCCTCGGTCCGGCCCATGCGGAGCAGCGCCTCGGTGGCGGCCGCCTGCGGGCCAGGGTCGGGGTCTTCGAGGCCCGCGACGAGACGGTCGGCGAGCGCAGGGTCGCCCACCTTTCCGACGAGCCGGAGCGTCTCTGCCCGGACCGCAGGCTCGTCGCTTGCGAGCCCGAGATCGATGGTCGCCAGCACCTCGTCGCGCCGCGCTGCGAGCTCGGCGTCGGCATGGCTGCAGCCCGCTGTCAGGAGCAGGAGCGCGAGGCCGCATCCACCGGCAAAACGCTGTCGCTTCGCGGCACCCACGGAGCCGCTCAGCCTTCCGTCTTCTCGATGAACCAGGCTGCGAAGCGCGCGGCATGGGTCGCGCCATCGGGCTCGAACCAGAGTTCGTGGAAGGCCCCCGCGATCTCGTCGTAGGTGCAGTTCGGCGCCGCCGCCGCGAAGTCGCGGGAGGCCCCGGCGCTCACCAGTTTGTCGTCGCCCGCCTGCACGAGCAGCGTGGGGAGGGTCAGGCTGCCGGCTGCAGCGTTGGCCCGCTCCATGGCAGCGGTTGCCTCGGTGAACCACCGGGTGTTGACCACATGGTGGTTGAGCGGGTCGGTACCGTAGGCGGCAACGACGGCGGGGTCGTGGCTCACCCACTCCGCCTTGATCTCGGTGGGGAGCGAGAGCTTGGGCGCGATGCGGCTGAGGAGGCGGCCCGCGCCTGCCTTCCAAGCAGGCGGGATGATCGCGATCCGCAGCAGCGGCGACGACAGGCCGAGCGCGGCGAAGCGGCCGGGGTGCCGGAGCGCGTAGTGAATCGAGATGAGGCCGCCGTGCGAGTGACCGAAGAGCACGGTCTTGGCCGGCGGCGTAGCGACACCCTCCAGGATGCGTTCGAGGTCGTCGAGGTAGGTGTCGAAGGCCATCACATGGCCGCGTCCACCGTCGCTCCGGCCGTGGCCCCGAACGTCGGGGATGATGACGCGGAAGCCGGCCTCGAGGAAGGGGGCCAGGCGCGACTCGTAGCGACCGCCATGCTCGCCATAACCGTGAACGATGACGAGGGTCTTGGCCGCGTCGGCCGGTCCATACTCACGCACGAAGAGGCGGCTGCCATCGGCAGCAGCCACATACCGGACATGGTCGGGGTGGCCGGCGGGGATCACTGGCCTGCCGCGGCGTTGGAGCAGTAGCGGAGCTCATAGGCGGCTGAGGCGTTCGGGTGCACGCTCTCGTCGAGGTCGATGCGGCTGGTGGCGCAGCTGCTGTCGGCGCCGGCATCGAGCCAGAATCCGACCGACGCGATGGGGTCGCTGCCTGCCTGAAGGCCGCCGGCAACCGCGGTGAGCGGGTAGATGCTCTGCAGGGTTGAGACGGGCTCAAAGCGAAGACAGGTGCTGTCCGGTGCCGGCGCAATCGCCTCTTGGAAGGCCCGGTTGAGCGTCTCGTCGAAAGTCGCGGCGCAGATGTTGGCAGAGAAGCTGCGGCCGGCCACAGCGGCGGCGCCCGCCACCGCGGAGAGGCGGTTGCCGGCGAAGGCCGTTCCCGCACCCGTGCAGGCGGGCGTGGGCGCAATGCCGGTTGCGACTGCGGCGCCGTCGGCGGGGCCGGAGAGCGAGATGATGGAGACCGGGCTTCCCGCAAACCGCTTGGCCTGGCGGAAGGTGGCAACATAGTCCGTGGCGGCGATGAGCTGGTCGGCAGCCCAGACGCAGCTGTTGGGGTCGTCGGTCAGCACGCCTGCAGGCGCGGAGCAGTCGTCGTGGAGCCCGACGAAGAGCACGACCAGCCGTGCATCGGCACGGACGAGGCCGCTGCCTGCGTTGGCAGGTGCGACGAGCGCGAGCCGGGTCGCCTCGAGCGGCCGGCTGAAGGGCGAGCCGTCTGTGCCAACCTGGGCCAGGCAGGCGGCGGTCGCGCCGGCGTCTGCGGTGGCAGCGCTGAGCACCGTCGGCAGCGTGTCGGGGCATCCCTCGACGCCCGTCCGACCTGCATAAAGAGCGCCGCCGTCGGCGGTGTCTGCGTTGATCACACCGAGCTGCCAGTCGAGCGTCGTGTCGGCCTTCAGGCGATCCACGAGACCGGAGAGCGAAGCGCCAAAGGCAACCTGTGTGGCGCCCATGTCGGCCGTCTTCTCAACGACAACGAGGATATCCACCTTGTTGGCCGCCGCGAACTCGACCCGCTCGGCAAGGTAGCGCTGGCCGGTGGCGCAGGGCGGCGTGGGCTCCACAAATTCGGGGTTGGGCTCGGTGCAGCCTCCCAGCGAAGCGGCAACAGGGAGCGCCAGCAGCAGGCTGGTCGGGAAGAATCGGCTGAAGTGACCCATGGTGCGCTTCCTCTCAGAATGACGCCGAACAGATGAACGCGGCGAAGGGGCATTGCTACCACGAAGGCCGCGATACCTGCAACCAATCGGAGGATCAGCGGCAGAGCGCCTCATCGGGGGCGATGGCCGCGCCCGGCGTAGGCGTGGTCACCACGAAGTCCGAAGCGTTGTCGCCCGACTCCACAAGAAGATCGCACCGCGAGAGCGAACTGCCGTCCGCGGCATCCGGCGCGGGTGTCCCCTCGCCCAGGGGCGGAACGGCAACATCCTTCCAGGCGAGTGCATCGACCACGCTCCCGTCACAGCCGATCAGCTGCACCGCCTCGGCATCGTTCTGGATGCAGCCGCTCGTGCAGCCGATGTCTTGCGTGGGGTTCAGGCTCCGTCCGCCAAGCACAAAGAGGCCGCTCTCCGGGAAGGTTCCGAGGAGGGGTCGTTCGAGGACGGGGAGCCCGGTTGAGCCGTTGTAGGCCACCACGGTGAAGAGCTCTGCAGAGGCTCCAGGCGGCCCAGCAATCTCAACAAACTCGCGGGAGCCCGAACCGTCCGAGTCGGTGCCAGCGGGGTCGTAGAGCACCTCGGAGATCCGCACATCGTCAAAGAGCGCGGGATCGCAGGGGCCGACGCGGCAGGGGCTTCCCGCGGCAAAATCGGTGCGCGCGGCCGGCAAGCCCGGTGTCGGCGTGGCCGCCTCGAAGTCTGCGATGTTGTCGTTCGTGTCGGCCCGCTCGGAGCAGCGCGAGAAGGCCTCGCCATCTCCGGGCGCAGCGATGGGTGAACCCTCCGTCAGGAGCCCCTGGGCGATGGTGTCGGCATAGATCAGCGAGTCGGCGTAGGCGCCGCCACAGGCGGTGAGCAGG
>CAIWGR010000335.1 GCA_903912275.1 uncultured delta proteobacterium | reverse complement strand
CGTTGACGAACAAGGTCGTTCCGGGCGGGCTTCCGGTAGCGGATGTGGTCCGGTTGCTGACGCCGATCGCCGAGGCCTTGGACTACTTGCATGGTCTTGGCATCGTACATCGCGACTTGAAACCAGCGAACATCGTGGTGCGGCCGGACGGCCAGCCGGTGGTGTTGGATCTTGGCATCGCGAAAGATTCGGCGGCGTTGGAAAACCACACGCGGACAATGACGACGCTGGGCACAAGCGCGTGGATGGCGCCGGAGCAAGCGGATGCCAAGAACGTAGATGGTGCGGCAGATCGCTATGCGTTGGGCATGATCGCGTACGTGTTGTTGGCGGGACGTTTGCCGTGGGAGGAGGGGACGAGCGAGGCGCGGGTGATGGTGTCGAAGCTGACTGGGCAGCTTGCGGCTCTGGAGAAGGTACGCGATGGTCTGCCGAGGCATGTGGTGGCTGCGGTGATGAAGATGGTTTCGTTGGAGGCGGGGGCGCGGTATGCGACGTGTGGGGCGTTTGTAGGTGCGCTGCGGGTGGATGATGGTGCGGCAGTCAGGGATGCGGCGATTGCGAGGACGCTTGCAGCGGGGGCGGCGCTTGTCGCGACATCGGCGCGTGCCGCGGTGTCTGATCGAGCTGCGGCTGCGGACCGAGCTGCGGCGGCGGAGAACAGAGCGGTGGCAGAGCGCGCAGCGGTAGCCGATCGAGCTGCTGCGGCGGACCGAGCTGCTGCGGCGGACCGAGCTGCTGCGGCGGACCGAGCCGCTGCGGCGGACCGAGCTGCTGCGGTGGAGAATAGAGCGGCGGCAGAGCGCGCGGCGGCGGCAGAGCGCGCAGCGGCGGCAGAGCGCGCGGCGGTGGCAGAGCGCGCAGCGGTGGCAGAGCGCGCAGCGGCGGCAGAGCGCGCAGCGGTGGCAGAGCGCGCAGCGGTGGCCGATCGAGCTGCAGCGGCGGACCGAGCTGCGGCGGGGGAGAACAGGGCGGTGGCAAAACGCACATCGGGGGCGCTGTGGCCTGCGCCGCCGACGCTTCCCACTGCATCTCCCGCACACGGTCAGCAGCGTGCTCCCGAGAAGTATTCGTTGCCGTTCGACCGTGAGGTCGAGGTCAAGACAGGATGGATATTCCAAAGAACCGAGCGCCGCCGTGAATCCGGGACCATCGATTTTTCGATGGCCGTCATCCCGCCCTGCACGTTCATGATGGGCTCCCCTGCGAACGAGCCTGACCGCGGTGCCAACGAGACCCAGCACGCCGTCCGCCTGACGCGCGGCTTTGCAATGGGCACGACGCCGGTGACCCAGGCGTTGTGGACGGCGGTGATGGGTTCGAACCCGTCGGAGTTTACAGCGGGCTCCGAGGCTTCGCAGCGCCCGGTGGAGCAGGTCAACTGGTTTGATGCGGTGCGGTTTTGCAACGCGTTGAGCGGGAAGCTTGGGTTGCGTTCGGCGTATACGGTCGGCGCGGGAGATGAGCCTACGGTCACATGCGACTTCACTGCGCCGGGCTTTCGACTTCCGACCGAGGCGGAGTGGGAGTGCGCCGCAGGAGCGGGCACGAAGTTTCGGTACGCGGGCAGCGACAACTTGGACGAGGTGGGTTGGTTCGACGACAACAGCGGCGAAACAACGCACGCGGTGGCGCAGAAAAAGGCGAACGCGTGGGGTCTGTACGACATGAGCGGGAACGTGTGGGAGTGGACCTCGGACTGGTACGGGGACTACGCTGGCAGCGCGACCGATCCTGTGGGCGCTGCTTCTGGCTCCAACCGGGTGAATCGGTGCGGCAGCTTGGTCAACTCCGCGCGGGTCGCCCGTGTGGCGTTCCGCGACTGGAACGACCCCTCGTTCCGCATCTTCAGCCTCGGCTTTCGTCTTTCGAGGACGATCCCTTGACCCTCAGGCGCTTGATCCCTTGGATGTACGGGGACGCTGTCGCAGGAATGACATAGCCGCCTCCCGGCGTGGCGGGTAGGCGGGGCGTGCGCTAGCCG
>CAIWGR010000334.1 GCA_903912275.1 uncultured delta proteobacterium | reverse complement strand
GCGTTGGCCGACGCCCGAACATCATCGTTCACGTAGAAGGCCACCGTGCTCAGCGCTGCGGTGATGACGGCGAGATCGTCGGTGAAGCCGACCAACGGGAGAAGGTCCGGTATCGCATCGATGGGTAGCACCAGATAGGCCAGCGCCCCGATGACCGTCCGCTTGGCCCAGGCCGGCGTCTCTGGCCGGCGAAGCACGTAGAAGAGCTGCAGCGCCTTCCGCACCACCTCCACGCCCGCACGCTTTGCCAGCCCCTGGACTGCCTCCAACCTCGGCGACTGCTCTGCCATCTCTTCCTCCCCGACGATCCCGTGACGCATGCGCTCCCACCCTGCTACCAGCGGGCCGCCGACGCAACCTCTTCGCGACCACACCCAACACAACGAGCCACTGGGATGCATCACTACCAGCTCATCACCCACGCCGACTGGGGCAGCAACCCGAAGAAGCGGTGGGTCGCCTCCGCCATGCTCGCTGAGGGCCGCTACCACCTCACAGGGCCGGTGCAGCTCGGCGAAGTGTCGACCTTCCTCACCCGCTTCCGCCCTGCCGACCCAGCGGCCAGGTGGCTCGCCGGCTTCGACCTCCAAATCGGCATCCCCGAGGCCTATGCCGCCGCCGCCGGCATCACGGAATTCACCCCATGGCTGCGCGGCCTCGGCCGCGGCGACTGGGCCCACTTCTTCGACGTCGCAACCAGCGCCAGCGAGATCTCGCTTCACCGCCCCTTCTACCCCAACAACCCCGGCGGACGGCGCCAGGCACACCTGCTTCACGGGCTGGGCATCAACACCATGTCGGACCTCCTCCGTCGCTGCGACCGCCCCTCCGAGACGCGGGGCGCTGCCTCCACGCTCTTCTGGACGCTTGGCGCAAAGCAGGTTGGCAAAGGGGCAATCATCGCCTGGCGCGACCTCATCGTCCCCGCGCTCTCGGGCGATGCTCCCGAGGCTGCGCTCTGGCCCTTCGATGGCAACCTCGCGGAGCTACGCGCCAGCCACGCCATAACCCTCTGCGAGACCTACCCCGCGGAGGCCGGCACCCACCTCGGCATCGCACCGCCGGGCCGCGGCTGGAGCAAACGCAAACAGAGCGACCGCGCAGTGGTCGGCGCGACCTTGGTACGCCACGCAGACGAGCACGGCCTGCTCCTCGATGATGCCCTCCGTGCTCGCCTTCTCGACGGCTTCGGCCCAGAAGCAGACGGAGAAGACCCCTTCGATGCCACCATCGGCCTCTTCGGCATGCTCGAAGTGGCGACGGGAAGGCGCGCCGAGAGCGGGCCGCTCGACCCCTGCCTGCGCGACATCGAAGGCTGGATGCTCGGCATGGGGGCTTCCTTCTGACCTGCCGCTCCGTTTGACCTTGCGAAGCGCACACCTTTGCGTGCATCGTCGCAAGGTTGTCATCTGCTGGAGGTCCGTCATGCTGAGGTCTGCGCTGCTTCGCTCCCGCCACCTGCTCTTGGTGAGCCTGTTTCTCACCGCCGCCTGTACCGCCGCGAGCGACAGCGCCACGACGGTCGATGGTGCCACGGGCGACACCGCGGCTTCCAGCGCCGACGCCAGCGATACAACCGCCATCGACAGCGGCGAGGATACCTCCAACGACACCGCGACCGACGACACTGCGGCGACAGACACGGGCAACGAGGGCGGCGCCGGCATCGGAGCGGCCTGCGGAGAAAACGGAGACTGCGCCTCCAACCTCTGCTTCTTCCTCGACGATGGCGCGGTCGGATACTGCTCCAACTACTGCCTCGACGCATCGAACTGCGGTGGTGGGGACTTCGACTGCGTCCTCCTCGCCAACAGCGGCGGCGACGTGGCCCGCGTCTGCGTTCCCTCCACGCTCTGCCTCGACCCTGACGGCGACACCTACGGCATCGGACCGGCCTGCGCCGGCGCAGATTGCGACGAGACCAGCGCCGACATCCACCCCGGCAACGACGAACAGTGCGACGCCATCGACAACGACTGCGATGGACTCACCGATGAGAACACGCTCGGCGACGGCGAGGCCTGCGACACGGGGCTGCTGGGCATCTGCGGTGCAGGGCGCAGGTTCTGCGAAGGAGGTGTCCCGCTCTGCCTGCCGACGCAGGCGGCCGGCGAAGAGTTCTGCGACTCGCTCGACAACGACTGTGACGGCCTCATCGACAACGGCACCGCGGTGGAGGGGCTGCCCTGCTCAACAGGCCTACCTGGCGTTTGCGCCATTGGTGGCTCCCGCTGCGAAGCGGGCCGCGTCGCCTGCGAGGCGACGACGACCGTCGGCGAGCGAACGGAGCTCTGCGACGGACTCGACAACGACTGCGACAACGAGGTGGACGAGTTGTTCAGCGGCGTTGGCGGTAGCTGCTACACAGGCGTCGGTGCCTGCCGGCGCGCCGGGGTCGCCATCTGCAATCCGCTCGACCGAACCGCCGCGCCGCTCTGCAACGCCATCGCTGCAGACCCCGCCGCGAGCGAGTCCTGCAACTACGAAGACGACGACTGCGATGGCACCGTCGATGAAGACTTCAAAGCGGGCGACGAGTACGCGGCCGACACCGCCTGCGGCAACTGCTTCACCGACTGCACCACCATCCTCGACCGGCCCAACGCCTATGGCCTCTGTAGCCTCGCAACGGGAGACCGCACCTGCGAGATGTTCTGCAACCCGGGCTTCTTCGACCTCAACGCCAACACCATCGACGGCTGCGAGTTCGAGCTTGACGCACAAGCCGTCTATGTCTCCCAGACGGACGCGCTCGCGGCAGACGATGTAGGGTGTGGTCTTGGCCCCTCCGCGACGGAGCGGGGGCGCTTCCCCTGCCTCTCCATCGGCTACGGCATCGGCCGCGCAGCGACGCTCGGACGGTCGAAGGTCCGGGTGGAGGATGGAGCCTACGAAGAGACCGTGACGCTGGTCGACGGCATCTCCCTCTACGGTGGCCACCGCGCGGGAACCTGGAGCTTCCAACCCTTCACCACCGGCACCGCCATTCGCGGGGTCGCCGCCGAGGGCGACGCAAAGACACTCATTGCCACAAACATCGTTCAGCCCACCACCGTCCGCGGCTTCCTCCTCTACGGCCAGTCTCCGACAACCTCCGCCGCAAACGCCTACGTCGTCTACATTCGCGATTCCGGCCCATCGCTCATCGTGACCGACAACCGCATTTTCGGCGGCAATGCTGCTGACGCCGACAACGGCAGCTCGGGCCAGAATGGCGCGGCGGGCTCCACCGGTGCCGTGGGTCGCGTGAGCTACGCAGTCACGGGATGCTCGCCCCGCGGTTCGGCCGTGCAGGCCGGAGGGACAGGCGGCGGCCTCTCCTGCCAGGACCCCGCGACATTCTCGGCTGCAGTGCCCGACACCTTCACGGCAGTCTCCGGCGGCAACGGCGGCGGCTCCATCTGCCCCACCGTGAACCAGCAAGAGGGCACGGGTGCGAGCGGCGCCAACGGCGGCGGCGCGGGCGGCGCGGGCGGTTGGGGCCACACCTATGACCTCACGGGCTCCTGCGTCCCGACCGTGGGTCAACCTGAGATGGGCTCACAGGGCGCCAACGCCTCTGCGGCGAACAACGGAGATGGCGGACTTGCCTGCTCGGTCTCGCGCGGCTCCATCGTCGATGGCGAGTGGCGGGCCGGCACGGGCGCGCAGGGCCTGCATGGCAACCACGGCAAGGGAGGCGGCGGGGGAGGCTCCGGCAGCGGTCAGAAGCTCAGCGGCTATACCAACTCCGACATCTCCGGCTCCGGCGGCGGGGGAGGCTCCGGAGGCTGCGGCGCCGAGGGCGGGTATGCTGGCAACGGTGGAGGAGGTTCGTTTGGCATCTTCCTCTACTGGACGGCCGGCGAGACCGGAGGGCTGCCCCAGATCTTCGGCAACACGCTCGCGCGCGGTCGCGCTGGAGATGGAGGATCCGGGGGCGCCGGCGGCGCAGGTGGTGATGGCGGCGTCGCAGGCGCAGGCGGCGGCATCGGCGCACACGACGGCCCGCTCTTCTGCATCTTCGGCGGAGCCTCCGGAGGCAACGGCAGCCGCGGAGGCCACGGTGGCGGCGGCGGCGGCTGCGGCGGAAACTCGGTCGACATCTTCGCCTGGGGCACCGCCGCAGGTACCGATGTTTACGCCGATGTGAACACCTTCCTGCTCAGCGAGACGACAGTCACCGCAGGGTCGGGCGGCGACGGCGGCAACTCCATCAACACCGCCACCGGCGCGGGAGGCGACGGCGCACGCGGCAGAACCAACAAGGTCCTCTTCCTGAGGTAACCCGGTCGCCATCTCGGCGCGACACGGCGCGTGCTCCTGCACCTTTGCCGTCAGTGCCAGCCTCGTCTACGATGCGCCTCACACGCCAACGCTTCGCGAGGACTCTCATGCGCTTTCGCCTCCCTCTGCCCTCCCTCCTCTTCATCGCTTCGCTCATCTGCATGATGGGCTGCGACGACGACAAGCCTGCCCCTGCGGCACCTCAGGTTTGGAGCAGCGCCGCCGCAAGCCTCGAGAGCGCAGTCCTCTCCGCCAGCGGTACTGCCCCCGATGACCTCTGGGTCGTCGGCGCGGATGCGGGTGCCGGCGGCCTCGTCGCCCGCTTCAACGGCACCGCCTGGGAGCGCCTCAACAGCGGGCAACGCTACGACCTCTGGTGGGTACAGGCGCTCGACGCCAGCCACGTCTATCTCGCCGGAGCGGGGGCAACCGTCCTCGAGTGGGACGGCACCTCCTTCCACCGCCATGTGACACCGGGACGCGCCGCAGACACGGTGTTCGGCGTCTGGGCCTCTGCGCCAAATGACGTCTGGGCCGTCGGAGGACGCGCAGGACGTTACGGCTTCATCTGGCACTACGACGGCACCATCTGGACCAACCTCGAACTCCCCGATGACTTCCCGCTCACGCCAAGCAACGAGATTCCTGCCCTGTTCAAAGTCTGGGGCCGCTCTGCGAGCGATGTCTACGTGGTCGGAAGCTACGGCATGTTCCTCCACTTCGACGGAACAGCCTGGTCCACCATTCCGACCCCCACCCGAGAGACCTTCTTCACTGTCGCGGGCAACGCAGACAGCGTCTACGCCGTCGGAGCGCTCGGCACCGTCATCGACGGCAGCGGCCAGAGCATCGGCCCCACCGAGGCACCGCTCCTTCAGGGCCTCTGGGTCGGCGCAGATGGCGAAGCCTTCCTCTCCGGTCAGGACGGCGCACTCTTCCGCGGCAGGCCCGGAAACTGGGCCCGCATGGAGCGCCCCGAAGGCGCTGCGCCAGAGTCCATCCACGCCCTCTGGGGCGACAACGCCGGCTCCGTCTGGGCTGTTGGCGGCTCGGTGCTTACCCCCGCGCTCGACAAGGGCGTCATCTATCGGCTCGGCACCGCTGTGCCGCAGCTCGAGGCCGTCGCGCCCACCACCTCGACCGCCGCGGTCTGCCCCGAGGGACGGGTCGACATCGCGCCCACAGCATCCATCGCGCGCCGATGGAACGAACTCCTCATCGACTCCATCCGCCGCGACATCCCCAAGCCCGGCGTGCATGCCCGCAACCTCTTCCACAGCGCCATCGCCTCCTGGGATGGCTGGGCTGCCTACGACGCTGCCGCCGACGGCTACCTGACCACCGAGAAGCAGAGCCCGGAAGACCCCGGCAGCGCCCGCGAAGTCGCCATCTCCTACGCAGAGTATCGGCTCCTCTCCCACCGCTACGAAAAGGCCGTGGGCGGTGCCACCAGCCTCGCATGCTACCGCGCCTTCATGGAGCAGCTCGGCCTCGATCCGAACGACACCTCCACAACTGGCGACACCCCCGCTGCGCTCGGAAACCGCATCGGAGCCGCCATCATCGACACCTTCGCGGACGATGGCGCCAACGAGGCCGCCGGCTACGCAGACATCACCGGCTACGCACCCGTGAACGTCCCGCTCACCGTCGACCGCGCAGGCACCATCTGCCAGTCGCCCAACCTCTGGCAGGAGCTCAACCTCGCGGAGGGCGAGACCCAGAACGGCATCATCGTCGAAGGCCGCCAGTCCTACATCGGCTCCAACTGGGGATTCGTGACCTCCTTCGCGCTCGGCGAGCCCGACGAGCGGGGCGTCCACCTCGACACCACCATCCAGCCCGACATCGCCGACCCGCGCATGAAGGAGTGGGTGCTCGGCGTGCTCCGAACCCACGCCAAGCTCTCTCCCGACGAGCCCGAAGTGCGCGACTTCTCGCCCGGCGCCTACGGCAACAACAGCCTCGGCGAGAACGACGGAAGCGGTCGGGCGATCAACCCCGTCTCCGGGCAGCCCTACGCTGCCAACCCCGAGAAGACCGGCGACTTCTTCCGCGTCCTCGCAGAGTTCTGGGCCGACGGCCCCAAGTCCGAGACACCGCCGGGCCACTGGTTCGTGCTCGCGAACAAGGTCTCTGACCAGCTCACCGAATACCGCCTTGGCGGCACAGGAGCCCCCATGGACCGGCTCGCTTGGGACGCCCACCTCTATCTCGCGCTCGGCGGCGCGGTCCACGATGCAGCCATCAATGCATGGGGACTCAAGCGCGCCTACCTCGGGCCCCGCCCCATCACGCTCATCCGCTACATGGCCATGCAGGGGCAATCGTCCGAGCCAGCCGGCCCCTCCTACAACGCGCTTGGGCTGCCGCTCGAGCCGGGTGTGAGCGAACTCATCACCGCCGAATCCTCCGCTCCCGGCCAGCGCCACCACCACCTCCGCTGGTGGCAGGGCGAGGTCGCAGTGAAGACCTGGCTCGGCGAGCCAGGCGACCGCAAGAACCAGACCAGCGGCGTAGGCTGGATGCGCGCGAAGGACTGGATCCCCTACCAGCGCCGCACCTTCGTCACCCCCGCCTTCCCCGGCATGTCTTCAGGACACAGCTCCTTCAGCCGCGCCTCCGCCGAGGTGCTCGCCGCCATCACAGGTTCGCCCTTCTTCCCCGGCGGACTCGGCGAGTTCGTCGCACCCGCGCACGACTACCTCGTCTTCGAGGATGGCCCATCGGATGAGGTCCATCTGCAGTGGGCCACCTACTTCGATGCAGCAGACCAGGCCGGTCAGTCACGCATCTGGGGCGGCATCCACATCTGGCCCGACGACAGCATCGGCCGCCAGACCGGAAGCCAAGCTGGCATCGGCGCCTACAACCTCGCCACCACCTACTTCGACGGCAGCGCCCGGTAACGGCAACCTTGCCCTAAGGTGCCGTGCGAGCGTCGAGGAAGTCGAACAGCTCCTGCATGCCGTTGGTGTACTTGTAGGGCACCTTCAGCGTAGGCACGGGGCTGTCTGTAGGGTCGTTGATCTGCGTCGAAAGGGGATAGAGCGCCGGCACCGTCTCGCAGTGATAGACGTTCAGTCCGGCCACCCACTCCGCGTAGGCCACCTGATGGTCGGAGATGTAGCCTGCAAATCGCGGCTCAACGCGCACTGTCAGGTTCCCGGTACTGCTACCGCCTGAGTGCCCGATGAGCGCTATGCGCCCCGCCTCAACCTCTGCCAACGACCGCAGGAACTTGAACCCCAGCAGGCTCTCATAGACGCGCATCCCCATCAGTGAGAAGCCGTCTGACATCAGGCTTCGCGCGACGACATGCTCTGTGATCGCCGCCGGCCCCGAACCCATGGCCCGCATGCCGAGCATGAGCGTGACGTAGCCCCGCGCAGCGTGGTCCGCGCCGTGGTAGTCGTCGCGGTAGATAGCGGCCGTGTCGCCGTGTCCGTGCACCGCCAGCAGCGCGGCGCCATTGGGTGCGGCCGGCACCAGCAAGATGGCTCCGAACGCGCCAACCCACGGGTCTCGGAACTCAACCTCCATCTCCACATAGGCACCGCGGTCCGTCCGCGAGAGCACACCCACTTCGAGCGTCCGTTCCTCCAGGCGCGGCATCAAGAAGCCAATACCGAGACCATCGAGCACGCTCTCTCGGAGAGCGTCGCGAGAGAGCCGCGGCGCCACCTGCGCGACATCGCCGGCATCGATACGGCGCAAGGCAACCGGGACCTGAGCCAGGTCGATGGGGCGCGCATAGGCTGCAGCGCGCAGGCGGAATGCCTCGTAGTCCGCGGTGCAGGCGGCAGGATCAGCACAGACCGGCGCATCACCAATCCGGTCGGTCATCACAACGCCACGAAGCTCTTCGGCGGGCTCGTCTGGAAAGGTCGGCACCGCAGCGCCGGAACCCGAGCCTTCACCGGAACCTGCGGCATCCGCGGCCGCGTCCGCGGATCCGATCGACTCGGGCTCCGATGCACATGACCAGGAGGCGACCACCGAGCCTAGGACAAACAGACGCAAGTTGCTCCTCATCGCGCTCTCCTTCGCCAGGCCAAGGCCAGCAGCAGCAGACCTGCACCCTCCCAGGCGATATCGGTGCTGACAGCAGTACAGCCTTCTCCCTTCCGTGACGAGACCGTGGAAGGTGCCGCGGAACCCTCCGCGCCGCTCCCCGAGCCTGCCTCCGCGCCGCTCCCCGAGCCTGCCTCCGCGGGTTCTACTTCGAGCCGCCAGTCGGCCCAGTCTCCGTCGCAGACGCCGGGTGCTTCGCTGCACACCGTGGGCCCTCCAATCTCTCCGAATCGCAACACCGGCACCAGCGCGTCATCCTCCACGCGGCAGAGAGCGCAGCCATCGATGTAGTACTCCGTCGCCGTGAAGACCGAACCCGCAGCGACCGCCACCATGGTCGCTCGGCGACCGTCACCGACCACCGCGACGCCACCGCTCTCCCGCCAGCGCAACAGCCCCGAAGCCGACGCAGCGTAGATGGAGCCATCCGGACCGTAGCGCGCATCCACAATCTCCGGCGCTGCAAACAGCTCTTCGACTGCACCGTCGCGGTAGCGTAGCATCTGGTCTGGCGTCGCACTCTCGCGGTACTGATCGACGAGCACGAGCGCCTCCGGATCGGCTCCGTCGCGAACATCGAGCAGATGTACCCGGTAGCCCTCCGGGCCCACCTCGATTGGCGACTCCCGCACAACCTCCCTGCCCGCAATCTCGCGCACAAAGTGCAGGGGGCGGCCGGCCGCAACATCGATACGAACCCCCGTCGCGACCTCGCCCGCACCGAACGGACGGAGCGACGAGTAGAGCGTCTGCGAGAGCGCCAGCCCACGCGCCTGCCAGGCAACGCCATCAACGCTCTCCCACGCGTCGTTGAGCATGCCGGCGCCCGTTGTCAGCAACAGCATGGTTCCATCGGCGCGCTGGTGCACATCGGTCATCGGTACGCCCGCGAACTGCGCCGGCCGCTCCAGGCCGCAGCCCTTCGCGCTCATCGAGACGAGCCCTTCGACACCCGACACGAACAGCGTTGACCCGAAAAAAGTCAGCGAGGGCGTCTCGGCGGGAAGGAACTCCGAGAACTCCAGACACTGCAATGCAAACGGGCCGCCGCGCAGGTCTCCGACCACCAACCCCCGCGTGGTGCGCAGCACCACGGCATCCCCCGGGCCAGCCACCATGCCCGTAACAACCGGCGGCTCATGCGCCTCCGCACGCCCCGCCACAGCAGTGACGAGCAGGCAGAACGCCAGACCCGCCCTCCGAACCATCGCTGCTACTGCAGGCAGAAGTTTTCGCTGCCGCCGCGGATGCCGCCACCCGTGTTGAACGAGCCAGCCGGCCACGCCACCACAAAGTTGTAGCACATCTCCTGTTCGGTGTTCGGCCCGAAGGTCACCAGGAAGGTGTCGGTCGTGTAGCGGCAGGTCGTCCGGATGGAGTCGCCCGGATTGATGATGAAGGGGGTGTCGTGCGAGATCTGGTTGTCGAAGCTGAAGGGCACATCGATGAGCGTCTCACGCGTGCCTCCCGCCCGCACAATCTGCGAGAACATGCTCGTGCCGTAGCGGTGCATGTGGGGCCACGACTTGATGATATGCGCGGGCTCCGTCAGCGTCGGAGCGCACGTACCGGTCACCTCGTGGGGTCCCGCGCCAAGGAAGCCAATCAACTCAGAACCCAGCCAGT
>CAIWGR010000333.1 GCA_903912275.1 uncultured delta proteobacterium | reverse complement strand
GGGCGCTGCCGGACAGTTTCCCGGACCAGCGCATCGAACGCGGCCGTGGCCTCACGGACGAGCAGATCGCGGAGGCGGGCCGGTCGTTGGACAACGTGTGGGACCCCGAGCAGTCAACTGCGCTTCCGGGCATGGGTCTGAAGGCGACCATCGGCGACTCGGGCGGCCCGGAGGGCAACGTCTGGGGCTACCTCCTTACCGCCAACTACAACCGGAGCTACAGCGTCGACGAGCGCACCATCCGCTCGATCTCGCTCGACGGCGCGGGCGACCTCTCGGTCTCGGAGACGCTCGCGGAGCGGACCGATAAGCGTAAGTCGCGCTGGGGGTTGCTCGGTACTGCGACCAAGAACTGGAACGACACGAACCAGATCACCTTTGCAGAGCTCTTCAGCCAGTCGGGGAGCGACCTGGTGAACGATGTCACGACCGACGTGTCTGCCGACAAGGGCCGTCCCTACGAGGGGCGCAGGCTTCAGTGGGTGGAGCGGAGCTTCTCCTTCACGCAGCTCGTTGGCAGGCACCGTAACCTCTTCGCCGACAGCGAAGTGAAGTGGAACACCAACGTGCTCTGGGCCGCCCGCAACGAGCCCGATACTCGCTACCTGAAGCGGGACGGGCTTGATGGGATCTACCGCTGGCGGCAGGACCCGGGCTCGGGCGAGCGCTTCTTCTCGGAACTCGACCAGCTCGACCTCGCCGGTGGCCTCGACTGGAAGATGCCGCTCGGCCTCGAGTCGAGCCTCAGCTCAGGTATCGACCTACTGAAGGGGCATCGCGCATTCGACTCTCGGCGGTTCCGCTTCGCCTGCGCGGATTGCAGTGCTGGCGACCCGCGTGCGCTCGACCCGGAGACGCTCTTCGGCGACGACAACATCGGCAGTGTGCTCTCGTTCGGCGAAGAGACCGGCGGCAATGATCGGTATGAGGTCGACCAGGTGATGACGGCCGGTTACCTGATGAGCGACTTCAAGCCGCTTGATTGGATGCGCGTGGTGGGTGGGGCTCGCGTCGAGAACTTTGACCAGAGCGTGGTCTCCGGTTCGCCCTTCCTGGGACAGCGGGTCTTCACGCGCGAGACGGTGGAGCGCGGAGAGTTGGATCTGCTCCCCTCGGCAGGCCTCGTGTTTGAGCTCAGCGAGGGCATGTTTGTGCGGGCCAACTACGGCGCGAGCGTGGCCCGTCCACAGGGGCGCGAGGTCGCACCGTTCGCCTTCCAAGATTACGTGCGGCGCAAGACAATCACGGGCAATCCCGACCTGCTCCGCACCTATGTGCACAGCACGGACCTGCGCTGGGAGTGGTTCCCGAGCAACACCGAGGTGCTCGCTGCGAGCCTCTTCTACAAGGTGCCGCTGCACCCCATCGAGCAGAGCCTGACGCAGGCGGGTGAGGTGACCTACGGCAATGCCGAGAGCGCGCAGAGCTATGGGGCGGAGGTGGAGTTCCGAACGGGTTTGAGCGGGCTTGCGAAGTCGCTCGCGGCCCTCTCGGTGGGCGCGAATGCCTCGTTCATTACCTCGCGCGTGACGGTCGGAGCGGAGCAGCAGCGGGCTGCGACTTCTTCCGAGCGGCCGCTTCAGGGTCAGGCCTCCTACATGGTCAACGGCTCCCTCTCCTACGAGCCGGAGGCCTCTCCGATCTCGGCAACGGTGCTCTACAACGTCATGGGGCGAGAGCTGGTAACGGTAGGTCTCCTCGGGCTTCCCGATGTCTACGCGGAGCCCTTTCACAAGGTCGATCTGACGGTGTCGTATGCGCTTAGCGAAGGGCTCAAACTGAAGGGCGGCGCCCGGAATCTTCTCGGGCAGTCGCGCCGTGCCGAGCAGGGCGGCGTGGTCGTGGAAGATGAGCTGACCGACACGGATATCAGCCTCTCGGTGGGGTGGGAGCCGTAGGTCGTCGCGTGTCTGTCACGCGGCCGCGAACGACATTTAACGTGCACGGCTCGAAAATGTCACAGGGCTGCCGCGCGGCGATCACGGGGACGGTGTTGGATGCGCCCCACGATCAAAGTGGCCGACGCGTAGTGACCCCCATGCGCGTCAGGCTCATCTTCGAAACTGGGGTGGAACGGAGCATGGACATGATGAAGCATCTCGTTTGCAGTCTTTCTCTTCTCGCCCTTCTCTCCGGTTGCTCGGACGAGGAGAGCACGTCGACCGAAACGGCCGATACCGGCACCCCGTCGGCGACGGAGATCACGGTCAGCTCGGACATCACCGCCGACACGACCTGGGCCAGTGGCTCGGTGGTGACGCTTTCGCAGCTCGTTGTCGTTACCAACAACGCGACGCTCACGATTGAGCCCGGCGTTATCGTCAAGGGCGACAACGCCTCGGCGCTCGTCATCTCGCGCGGTGCAAAGCTTAACGCCGCTGGCACGGCTGCTTCGCCCATCGTCTTCACCAGCTCCAAGCCCGAGGGTTCGCGCGCTGCCGGCGACTGGGGTGGCGTGGTGCTGCTCGGTTCTGCGACGATCAACCTCGCCGGCGGCGAGGGCAACATCGAGGGTATGCCTGCCGGCCCGGCGTCGCTCTATGGCGGCACGGATGATGCGAGCAGCTGCGGCACGCTCACCTATGTCCGCATTGAGTTCGCCGGCTACGTCTTCGGCACCGACAACGAGCTGAACGGCCTCTCGGTCGGCGGCTGCGGCTCGGCCACGGAGCTCGACTTCATCCAGAGCCACCTCGGCAAGGATGACGGCGTTGAGATGTTCGGTGGTACGGCCAACATCAAGCACCTCCTTGTGACGCAGGCGACGGACGACTCGCTCGACTACGATCAGGGCTGGCGCGGTAACGTGCAGTTCCTCGCGATTCAGCAGAGCGCGAGCGTTGGCGATCAGGGCATCGAGGGCGACAACCTCAAGGATGTCGTCGACTCGATCCCGCGGTCGCGTCCGACCATCTACAATGCCACCATCGTCGGCTCGGGCGCGAACGCCGAGCAGCGCGGCATGCACATCCGTCGTGGCGCCGGTCTGGTGCTGAAGAACGCCATCAT
>CAIWGR010000332.1 GCA_903912275.1 uncultured delta proteobacterium | reverse complement strand
GTGAGGTGGGGCTCGCACCGCAGAAGGCGAAGGCGCTGAAGCGGACGGGTGAGCTGCTCGTCGAAGTGCATGGCAGCGTGGTGCCGCAGACCTTCGAGGAGCTCGAGGCGCTGCCTGGCGTGGGTCACAAGACGGCATCGGTTGTGATGTGTCAGGCCTTCGGATTTCCTGCCTTCCCTGTCGATACCCACATCCATCGTCTCGCCACCCGCTGGCGCCTGACGAGCGGCAAAAATGTGGAGACGACCGAGGCCGACCTCAAGCGGCTCTTCCCCGTGGAGAGTTGGAACCGGCTGCATCTGCAGATCATCTACTTTGGCCGTGAGCACTGCCCTGCCCTGCGCCACGACCCAACCGGTTGCCCCATCTGCTCCTGGGCCGCAGCGCCGCCGAAACGGCCTACGAAAAGCTGAGGTCGCGGGCGCCGGGGAGCGTCATGACGAAGTCGCCGCCGAAGGCCTTTGCGGGTGTCACAGCGCCGGCAGAAACAGCTCCGCTCCGCACGCCACGCACGCAGGCGATCGCAGCGTCTGCGGTGAAGGTGTAGCCCTCCGGCACGATGAAGCGACCCTGCACGACGGTGCCCGCAGCGTTGCGCGCCTCGCCCCAGATCTCCACCCGGGCGGTCTGCCGGGCATCAAGACCGGGTCCCTTCACAAACTGCTCGACCGCCCACTTCAGCAGCCGCTGCACCGGCTTTACCCCGTAGAGCGGCTTAAAGAGGTCGTTGATGCGCATGGCGGTGACGACGGAGGGCTTGAGCGCGAAGTAGGTTCGGATGTTGGGGATGCCCGTGGTGTGGAAGGCCGTGGAGACATCGCCCCAGGGGACAGAGACGATGAAGCGCTCCGCAGAGACGAACTTTGCCGTGCGGGTCTTGTGACCCGAGGGCACCGGCACAATCTTGCCGTCGACACGCTCGGCGCTGCCCATTGCGAGCCCCTCCACCATGGTCTTCGCTGTCCCCGGGCTCAGCCCGCCGAGCCCCCAGATGGCGAGTTCGAGGTGGGTGGCGTCGGGCAGGCGCGCATGCAGCATCGCGGCCATGCAGTCGGTGGGCACAACGTCGAGGCCCACGCCGGGCATGGCGACGATGCCCGCCGCCTTGGCCTTGTCGGAGCGGTTGAGGACCGACTCAAAGACAGACATCTCGCCCGTGATGTCGAGGTAGTGGGTGCCCGTCTCGAGGCAGGCCTTGAAGAAGGGTCGCGAGGTGGCCGAGAAGGGGCCGGCGATGAGGAGCGCTGCGTCGATCCCTGCGAGGCCCGCGACGATTGCCGCATGGTCCTCGAGTCCGAAGACCCGCCACGGAAGGCCGAGTCGCTCAGCAAGCGGACGCACCTTCTCTTCGCTCCGGCCAGCGAGGACCGGACGCTCACCAAGCGCTACAGCACGCTCGGCGGTGAGCACGCCCGTGTAACCTGTGGCTCCATAAATCATCCACTGCTTGGCATCTTCCGACATCGCTTCTGCTCCGTTTGAGGTGGCGGTACCCTCGCGGCTCCCGCCATCCTTGTCGAGCAAAACCGCCGCCTTGACTCACCCTCTCCCACGGCTAGTCTGGGCCTCCCATGAGCATGGATGAACTCCGGATGGCTGAGCACTCACAGCATGGCGTGTCGGTGATTGTCCCGACGCTGCAGCGGGGCGACTTTCTCGCCGACTGCCTGCGCGACTTGGCGGCGCAGACGCATGAGCGGCTCGAGGTGGTCATCGTCGATCAGTCCGACACGGTGCCGCCACAGGTGGTCGAAGCACTGAAGCTCCTGGGCGAGCGCGCCAGCCACTACCGGGTGAACTTCCGCGGGCTCCCCTCGGCGCGCAACTTCGGCTGGCAGTTCGCCAAGCACGAGCGGCTCATCTTCGTCGACGACGACGTGCGCATCCCTCCGGACTTCGTGACGCGCCACCTCGATGCCCTATCGACCCCCGGGGTGGGCATCGTCGCGGGTGGATTCGATGAGCCCAAGCGGGGCCACGATGCGGGCCCCAACACCGGCCACTTCTTCCGCCGCACCTGCAACCCGCACCGCGGCTTTGCGGCGACGGGCCGCTTCGAATGTGACCATGCACCGGGCGGCAATTTCTCGACGCGCAAGAGCCTGCTCGAGCAGGTAGGTGGCTTCGATGAGACGCTCAACTATGGGGCTGCACTCTACGAAGACCTCGACTTCTCGCTCAGGACGAAGGCGGCCGGCTACAAGGTGCTCTTTGACGGCGCGGCGCGCCTCACCCATCTCGCAGCGCCGAGCGGTGGCTGCCGCGTAGAGGAGGTGGCCCGCTACACCCACTCGCTTGGGCACAACCGGAGCCTCATCATCGCCCGCCATCTCACCCCGGCGGAGCAGGCTACGGCCTATGCCTATCTGCTCAAGCTCTTTGCCGCCTACGCCGTCCACTATCGGACGCCTGCGGCCGTCGGCGAAGGGTGGCGCGGACTCGTACGCGGTCGAGCCGCCGGCGCGCGGCCGCCGGTCTGCACCCGCTTCGGTGCGCAGCATCTTCTCCCTCTCTCCTGAGCATCCCCATGCGCATTCTTGTTACCGGCGGCGCCGGCTTTATCGGCAGCCACATCGCGGAGGCAGCGCTGGCTGCTGGCCATGAGGTCTGCGTCCTCGACAACCTCTCCTCGGGTCGTCGGAAGAATGTCCCCGCGGCGGCCCGCTTCGAGCAGATCGACATCCGAGACGGCGCTGCCGTAGCCGCCCTGGTCGCGGATTTCCGACCGGATGCGGTGTCGCACCAGGCCGCGCAGGCCAGCGTGTCGGTCAGCATGCGCGAGCCGCTGCTCGACGCCTCGGTGAACCTCATCGGCTCGTTGAACATCCTCGAGGCCTGCCGCGCGCACGGCGTGGGGCGTTTCGTCTTCGCCTCGACAGGCGGCGCCATCTACGGCGAGGTGCCGGAAAGCCACGCGGCGACCGAAGAGACCACGCCTGCGCCGCTCAGCCCCTACGCTGCCTCCAAGTTGGCCGTAGAGGGCTACCTCGCCACCTACGCCACGCTGGGCGTTCAATCGACGGTCCTCCGCTACGCGAACGTCTACGGCCCACGCCAGGACCCCCACGGCGAGGCGGGCGTTGTTGCCATCTTCGCGCAGCGGCTGCTCGCGCAGGAGCCTCTCCGCATCTACGCGCGACAGGTTCCCGGCGATGGTGGCTGCGTACGCGACTACGTCTTCGTCGGCGAAGTCGTCCGCGCCAACCTCGCGGCGCTTGAGGGCCGACTTCCGCACCGGGTGATGAACGTGGGTACTGGCCTGCCCACCACAACGGCCGAACTCCTCGCGACCATGCAGGCAGGCCTCGGCACCAGCGCGGTTGCGGAGGAGGCCGGCACGCGTGATGGCGATCTTCAGCGGTCGCTCCTGTCGCCGGCGCGGTTCTCCGCGGCGCTTGGGGGTATCACCTCTCTTGCCGACGGCCTCGCTGCCACGGTGGACTGGTTCCGCGCGCAGTCCGGCTCGTAGGCGTGCGGGTCTTTGATGCATGGATGCAGCCGCCCGCGCGTCGGTTTCTGACGGACCCCATCTTTGCATCGCTCACCCGCTGGCTGAATATCGACCCTGCGTCGCTGCCCGATAGCTTCCCGCCCGATTTTCTGTTGCATGCGATGGACGCGGCGGGCGTGGAGCAGGCGACCGTCTCTGCCTGGCACGGACCGAGTGGTGTCATCATCTCGAATGCCGAGATCGCCGCACTTGTGAAGGCTCATCCCGACCGGCTCGTCGGGCTCGCATCGGTCGATCTCGCGCGCCCCATGGAGGCCGTGCGCGAGCTCCGAAGAGCCGTGGAGTTCGACGGCGCCCGCGGACTCCGCCTGCTGCCCTGGCTCTGGAACCTGCCGCCCAACGATCGGCGCTACTACCCGCTCTATGCTGCCTGCGTCGACCTCGGCATCCCCTTCTGTACGCAGGCGGGCCACGCAGGGCCGCTCTGTGAATCGGAGCCCGGGCGTCCCATCCCCTACCTCGATCAGGTTGCGCTCGAGTTCCCCGAACTTGTCATCGTCGCAGGGCACACCGGCTTCCCCTGGACGCAGGAGCTCATCGCGCTCGCGATGAAGTACCCCAATCTCTACATCGACACCTCTGCCTACAAGCCCTCCCGGTATCCCCGCGAGCTCACGGATTACATGCGGGCAAGCGGCTGCAAGAAGGTGCTCTTCGCGAGCGACTTCCCCATGCTGACGCCGGCGGCCTGCCTCGCGGAGGTCGGGCAGCTGCAACTCACCGACGAGGCACGGGCGCGCTTCCTCTACGGCAACGCGATGCGCATCTTCCGCGCCTAGGTACGGGGCCGGAGCGGGCTCGACCGTGTTGTTTGGAAGCGCGCGCGCGGAGGTGTAGATTGTCGCCCTGAACCTGTGCCTTGCCCTTGCTGACGGCCGACGCGGAGACCGCTTGAACTCCTTTCACATCCACAGTTCCACCGACATCGTCGCCGCCATCGGCGTGGCGCTGCTCCTGATCCTTCTGTTCTGGAACAGATATCGGATGCAGTCCGCTCGCCAGCTCTTGAAGCTCGGCGAGCGCAAGATCGAAGAGCAAG
>CAIWGR010000331.1 GCA_903912275.1 uncultured delta proteobacterium | reverse complement strand
GTGGCGCGGGTGCTCAACATCCCCATCTCCGATGCGGACCGGATCGCGAAGCTCATCCCGAACGAGCTCAACATCAAACTCGCCGATGCCTACGAGAAGGAGCCGCGGCTCCGCGAGGCGATCGCAGAGTCGGAGGTCAACGAGTATCTCTACAAGATCGCGCTCGCGCTCGAGGGCAACATCCGAAACGCGGGCATCCATGCGGCCGGCGTCGTCATCGCGGGCAAGCCGCTGTGGGAGTATGTCCCCGTGTCGCAGGACGCGGGCGGCAATCTCATCACGCAGTATGCGAAGGAAGAGGTGGAGCAGGCCGGACTGGTCAAGTTCGACTTCCTCGGCCTCAAGACGCTCACGGTCATCGACGATGCGATGAAGCTGGTGAACCGGGGGCTGCCGCGTGCCGAGCAGCTCGACTTCCGGCGCATCCCGTTTACCGATTCGAAGGTCTATGACCTCATCAAGGCGGGCGACACAGTCGGCATCTTCCAGATGGAGTCGGACGGCTTCCGGCGGCTGATGCGGCAGCTGCGACCCGACTGCTTTGAGGACATTGTCGCCGCTGTTGCGCTCTTCCGACCCGGACCGCTGGGGACGGGCATGGTCGACAGCTTCATCGACTGCAAACATGGTCGTCGAGCGCCCGACTATCCCCACCCCTGGCTGGAGCCGGTGCTGAAGGAGACCTACGGCGTCATGGTCTACCAGGAGCAGGTCATGCAGGTTGCGCAGGTGCTGGCGGGTTTTTCGCTCGGCGGCGCCGACCTGCTGCGCCGCGCGATGGGCAAGAAGAAGGCGGAGGAGATGGCACAGCAGAAGGCCATCTTCGTCGCCGGCGCGACGGGCAAGGGGATCGGCGAGGAGAAGTCCTCCGAGGTCTTCGACACGATGGCCCACTTCGCCGGCTACGGCTTCAACAAGTCGCACTCCGCGGCTTATGCGGTCATCACCTTCCAGACGGGCTACCTGAAGGCGAACTACCCGCGGGAGTTCTACGCGGCGCTGATGACGAACGATGCGTCGAGCACCGACAAGGTGGTGCGCTACATCCAGGATGCGCGGGCGCGGGGCATCAAGGTGTTGCCGCCAGACGTGAACGCGTCGGGCGACTCCTTCTCGGTGGCGAACGGCGCGATTCGGTTCGGACTGGGTGCCATCAAGGGGGTTGGCCACGGTGCGATCGAGGCGGTCATGACGGCCCGTCTCACGAGCCCCTTCACCTCGCTGTTCGACTTTTGCGAGCGGGTGGATCTGCTCCGCTGCGGCAAGCGTGTGGTACAGGCGCTGCTTCGTTGCGGCGCCTTCGACAGCCTCTTCCCGGCACCGCCTGCGCCCAAGCAGGATCCCATCGCCTACATCGGCGTCTGGCGTGCTCGCATGATGGCGGCGCTCGACAGCGCCTTTGCGCAGGGGCAGAAGTCGCAGGAGGATGCGGCGGCGGGTCAGTCGAGCCTCTTCTCGATGTTCGGCGAAGATCTTCCGAAGGAGCTGGGGAGCGTGAGCTATCCCGAGGCGCCGGCCTGGGATGACCGCGAGGTGTTAAACGCCGAGCGAGAGCTGACGGGCTTCTTCATGTCGGGGCATCCGCTCGATCGGTATGCGGAGGTCATCTATCAGTTCAGCGATACCCACACGGCGACGCTGGATGAGCGGCCCGATCGGAGCGAGGTCCGCATCGCCGCAGTTGTGTCGGAGTGCCGCGAGCGGCCGCTCAAGACGGGCGAGCGGATGGCGATTCTGCAGGTGACCGATGCCTACGGTTCGGTGGAGGTCGTGGTTCATGCCAAGACCTACAAAGAGGCGCAGGCGGTCATCGAGACGGGCGAGCCGGTGCTTATCACGGGCCGCGTTCGGACGGAGACGGAGGGCGAAGAGGAGCGTCGCACCATCATCGCGCAGGAGGTGGAGTTGCTGTCTGCGGTTCGCACGCGGAAGGTGACAGCCGCGCGGCTCGAGCTGGAGTCTTCCGAGGTGAGCCCTGCCTTCATCGCTCAGCTTCAGACGTTGGTGGGGCAGCATCCGGGCCCCTGCAGCCTATCTGTTGTGGTGAAGCATCCGATCGGCGAGGCGGAGTTGCACCTGCCGGCAGCGACGCGGATTGCCTCGTCGGACGCGCTGCTCCGCGACTTGATGCGGCTGCTTGGCCGGTCTGCGATGACCTTCCGCTAGCGGGGGAGGCTGGCCGGGACGTTGGCCTGCGCGGTCTCTCCGCAGGGGTCGCGCAGGGTGGCCACGACGAGGACGTCGGGGCTGGTCGAGAAGGGGAGCTGGAGGAGGATGGAGTTTGTCTCCATGCTGCCGCTGGCGGCCTGCTCGGTCGTGGCGTCGACGAGGAGTTGGCGCTCGGAGCCGATGGTGAGGCAGCGGCTAGGCCCGAAGGGTGGGAGCGCTTCGAGCCCCGTCGGCGCGTAGCCGAGGATAATGGGGGTGCCGCCGGGCGCGGGGTCGAAGTCGCCGGTGAGGGCGTCGGCGGGGAGAGAGGCGGGGTCCCACTGGCGGCGTGAGAGGACCTCGTCGGTGCAGGCCTGCGGGTCGACAGGGCCGAAACTGTAGAGGTGCAGCTCGACCATGGGGACGTCGTCGAGCTCTGCGCCCGAGGCGCGGAAGGAGGCGAAGATGTGCTGGCCGCCCTGGATGCCGTTGTGGACCTCGGGTGTGCCCTCTTCGAAGGTGTGGAAGCTGGTGTCTCCCCAGCCGACCGCGACGGAGAGGGGCTCGCTGGTGGTGCAGGAGGGGTCGGTGGGGAGGGTCTCGAAGTTGGAGACGCAGCCGAAGGTGTCGACGGTGCAGGGGTCGGGCTGGTCGGGTTCGCAGGCGGTGAGGGCGAGCAGGAGGGCGCCCGAAACTTTG
>CAIWGR010000330.1 GCA_903912275.1 uncultured delta proteobacterium | reverse complement strand
TAGCCGTCTGCGAGGACCACGCTGTTGAGCGTGCCGCGCGACGGCAGCGCAACTTCCGTCTGTCGGTCGAGGTCGAGCACGGCGATGCCGCCGCCGTAGGCGTAGCTCACCAGCGCGTAGGTGCCCGACGCATCGAGCGTCACGCGGCCCGCCTGCTGCGCGAGGGTCCGGAGCCGGCCGGCAGAGGCCCCCGTCTCTACAAACAGCGCCACGTCGGCGTAGAGCAGCCGGGTGGAGTTGGACGAGTAGACCAGCATCTGCGGAGCAGCGCCGGCGGCGCCGTAGAAGACAAGGTTCGAGGCAGGAACACCAAAGTCCACCTCCTCGACCGCGCCACTCTCGCCATCCATGAGGTAGCCGGTGGTACGGCCCTGGACGAGCGCAAGCAGCTTCGAGCCAGGCGTGGGGAGCCGGTAGAGTGCGGTCGGTACGGCGCCGAGGCCGAGTAGATTCACGGAGACCTCTACGTCGCGGTCGGAACCCTCAGCGCCGGGCGTCATGGAGACGGCCATCACGTCGGCCTGACCGCCGATGCGGAGGAAGAAGGTGAGGTCATTCGGGTCGTCGGGGAGGTCTTCACCGATGACGAGGTCGTAGGCAGAGACCGATGCGCCGGAGGCGGGGTCGGCGAGGCGAACGAGCCGCTGCCGATCGGTCGTCGAGGCGGTGGTGAGGTCGACCCACGAGACCGCGTTCTGGCCCGAAACGAAGGCGTAGAAGCGCTTGTCGGAGCCGTCGCGCAGGGTGACGGGGGGCAAGAGCCGGAGCGCCGACGGGCGCGGGCCATTGAGCGCGTGGGTGTGGAGCGCGGGCGCGGCCTCGTCGAGGTCGAGCCAGGCGAGCTGGTTGGGCTGGAAGAAGAGCTGGTCGTCGCTGCCCTGATAGCCCGGCGAGAACCAGAGCATCACAAACCGGCCGTCATCCGAGACGGTCACCCGGTCGAAGTTGTCGGGCAGCGGCAGCGCCAGCGTGGTGCCACCGTCGCTCCCGAGGATGCGGAGCGCGGGTTCGCTCGTCACGAGCGCCACCCCGCCATCGGGCAGTGGCGCCTGCGTCACAAAGGCGCCCTCGAGCGTGCTCTGGCTTCGGGCCACCGTGGTGCCTTCGGGCGTGAGCGTGGCAATCTCGTTGATCGGGCTCGCGACCAGCGCAAAGCCGCTGCCAAGCGCAAAGGTGGCGTCGACCGAGAGCGTCGCATCCCACGCGCCGTCACGCTCCTCCGTCTTGCAGCCCGCAAAGAGCGAAGCCGTAGCCACCGCACCCAGCATCCATCCGTAGAGAAACTTCATGACCACCTCACTCGATGAACGCGTTGAGGGAGAAGCCGGTGACCTCTCGCATCGCGCCCGTAGAAAGATTCAAGAAAGAGATACGCCCCTGCGGATGCGACTGCGTCACAAACATCCAGTCGGAGCCGGGAAGCGCGCCCACATCGGTCGGCTGCCGCGTGAAGTCGACGGACTGCACGGCGAAGCTGTCGAAGGCGATCCAGCGCGCCGAACGGACGCCGAGCGACTCGTCGGAGACAACAAAGAGCACCTGCGACTCGTCGCGGTTGAGCGCCACGGCACCCGGGTCGGCGGGCAGCAAGACAAGCTTCGCTGTGCCCTGCTCCAGGTCCACAACCGAGACCGCGGAACTCTTCGCAACGAGCTCCTCTTCCGGCTCGCCGGCAACCGGGCGACCGGCCGCATGACCGTGCACCACCAGCAGGTAGCGGCCGTTCGAACTGTTGAGGATGGAGCGGGTGTTCTTGCGCAGGTTGAAGCTGGCGACCGCGTGCGTGTCGACAGAAATGGAGGCCAGCAGGTTGTCGCCCACATCGCCGCCCGTTGCGAAGACCCGCGCTCCATCGGCGCTCGGCACGAGGAAGCCGGCAGTTCCGACCGGGAGTTCAACCCAGTCGACGCCATCGCCTGAGCCCTCGCCGGAGCCGGAGCCGAGCCCAGCTGCCTCCAGCCCAACGAAGCCCACAGCGCTGCGCGACGGCGAAAGCAGCGCCAGCTCACGGGACGGGCCGAGCAGTTCGATGTCGGTGAGCAGTTCGCCCGTCGCCACGGTCCGGACATCGCC
The DNA here is from genome assembly GCA_903912275.1 of uncultured delta proteobacterium. Taxonomy (GTDB): domain Bacteria; phylum Myxococcota_A; class Bradymonadia; order REDH01; family REDH01; genus CAIWGR01. Next base: position 5,190 of record CAIWGR010000330.1, on the reverse strand, counting down.
GGTCTCCAGGTTGACGATGCCCAGGCCGTCGATGCCGGCGCGCCGTACCACCGCGAAGTCGGCAGCCTCGGTCACGAAGACATCACGGTCAGCACCGAGCTGGCCCGTCACGCCGTCATCCGAGAGCGCAATCGGAGGCACGCTCCGGTTCGACGTCAGCGCAGCGATGACCAGCACGCTCGCGCCATCATCGCTCACCACCACCGCACGGCTGCCATCGGCGGCAAAGGAGACCTGGCGCACATTGACGCCCACGCCGATTGTCACCGGCGCGGCCGACGCGGCCGACAGATCGAGCAGCGCAACCTCGCTCAGCGGCCCCATCGTCTCGCCCGCACGCGCAGCCGCGTTGTCGTACCAGAGGACCGCATGGAGGCCATCGGGCGAGACCGTGATCTGGTTGCAGTTGTCGAGCACCGGAAGGCGGCGCACGCTGTCGGTTTCGCCGGCGGCGCCAAGGTCGACGACCGCAAACGAGCCTTCGCCGCGGCCGAAGGCCACCACGCGGTTTGTGTCGCCCACAGCGAAGACCTCGGTCGGGCGGCCACCAATCTCCACCGAGGTGACCTTCGAGAGCGCGCCGGAGGATTGAATCTTGGTTAGCGCTCCCTGGTTCTTGTTCGCCACGACGACAAAGTCGCGCGTGACGGCGGGCCGGCTGAGCTCGAGAACCGTGGGGTCGCCGGAATCGTTGCGGCCCGGGTCGGTGTCGGTGCTGCCGCCTGTGCCCGTGTCCTCCATCGGCATCTCACCGATGGCCGACAGGTCGGCGCTCGAACTGCAGGCCGCCAGAAGCAGCCCCGCCAGCGAAAGCTGCAGGAGCCTATTCAATGTAGGCATTGAGTTCATAGGCGGAGATCTCATGTCGTTCTCCCGTTGCGAGGTCTACAAAGGTGATGCGGCCGCCGGCACCGGTCTGCGAGACATAGAGTTGCCCCGTCTCCTCCATCAGCCCGATGGCCTCCGGCACGCCGTCGAACTCGAAGCTCTGCGTGGTCAGCGAACCGTAGTCCACGCGATCCACGCGGCGAATCCCCAGCGTCTTGTCGGCAATCATCAGGTAGGCCGCCGAGCCGTCGGGCGCCTCGACCACCGCGCTCGGCCGGACCGGCGCGAGGTTGAGGTGGCTGTAGCCCCGCTCAAAGTCGACAACAGAGTAGCCTGCCGACCGCTCGACAGTTGCGAGCAGATCGTTGCCGGCGAAGGTTGGGTCGCCGTCGTGCAGGACGATGCCACGGCTGCCGGACTGCGAAGGAAGGAGGCTCCAGACAGTCTTCCGCAGCGCGGTCGCATTCAGTGCGCTGCCGGTCGACGGGTCGACCACAGAAATCACCCGGCGGTTGGCAGAGGTCGAGTAGAGCGCCACTTTGCCCGGCGCGAGCGAAGCGACCAGCGGACGCACATCGCCATCTACCGAGACCTCCGAAAGAGAGGGCTGGCCGGCCAGCGCCGCCTCGAGCGACACGACCGCCAACGAACGGCGGCTAGGCAGCGTCAGCAACAGCGTCGTCTCGTCGAGGAAGTCGAGATCCCCCGCCTCCGCCGCGAGCTCCACAAAGACCTCGTCGCCCGCGACCAGGTCCTCCACCCGCAACCCGAGCCGCTCCGGCTCACGGAAAACCGCAAGGCGTCCGCTCCGGCTCACATCCACCCGTGCGCCATCCCCCGTGCCCGCAAAGCGGACCAGCGGCAGCACCGTCTGCGTCGCTGCGTCCGCCACGGTGAGGGTCGACAGGCCGTCGCGCGACAGCACCGAGACCCGATCGCCCGAAGCAGAGAAGGCCACGCGCGAGGGCAAGAAGCCAACCGTCAGCGTCTTCACCGTGCGCGCATCGAGGTCGACCCAGGCAATCTCGGAGATGCTGCCGACCTCGTCGCCCGGCTGCGAGGCCGCATTGTCGAACCAGGCGATCGCCACCTGCCCATCGGGCGACAGTTCGAGCGCGTTGCAACCCTTCAGCACATCGAGCCGCGCGACCTCATCGCCCTGCTCCAGCAGGCTCACGTCGTCGCTGCCAACATTCAGCGCCACGGCCCGGTCGCCCTCTGGCGAGACCTTGACCACGCGGGGGTTGTCGCCGACCCGGATGGGGCGCACATCGAGCGTCAGCGAGTCGACGCGCGCCACGCGGTCAATCGACGGGCTCGGCACGTAGACGTAGCGCCGACCAGCAGCCGGCGGCATCAGTGGCGCGTCGCGCTCCTCGGACGGGTCGCTGGTGTCGGACTCCGCCGCACCGCCTCCGCCCGTGCCGGCGTCTGAAGCAGGCACGGAAGGGTCTCCTCCGAAATCTCCGCCGCTCGTGGCGCTCTCTTTGGACGCGAAGGCACTGTCGCCACAGGCGGCCAGAGCCAACGCAAAAATTCCTGCAAGTCGAAGCTGCGTTCCGCGCATGACTGCCTCCTGATTCACTGCCCTTCTGCCCATCTTCTCAAATGGGATCAAGGACGGTGAATGGGCAGCTTCGAACGGCCGTCAGGCCTGCTTCTTCGACTCCGCCGTCACATCGAGCGGAACGCTCGTCTGCGCCACGGCAGGAATCTGCTTCTCCGCCTCGGTCGCCGCGACCTGCTTCGGAGGGGCGTTCATCTCGTCCTTGAAGGCACGGATGCCAGCACCGAGCTCCTTGCCCACATTGCCGAGCTTGCCCACGCCGAAGACCAACACCACGATGATCAGAATGATCATCAACTCGCCCATTCCGATTCCAGCCATCTGCGTCACCCTTCTCCCTGAGCGTTCACCGCTCGCCAGCCTCGCAACCAAACACGCTTGATCACCATTTCGTTCCTGCCCAGAGGCAGATGCGCGCCCTCTACACCTTCGCGAGGATGGTTGCCAATCCCGCAACGGCAGCTGCCCGCTCTGCCAATCGCCGCGTCTTTCCCTCTCCGCGCCCGATCTCGACCCCCGACAGCGTGCAGGAAACCACAAACCAGGGCTCGTGCGCCGGCCCGCGGGTCTCCACCAGCGCATAGTCGGGGCGGCGCTTCGCGGTCGCCTGCGTGTGCTCCTGCAGGGCCGACTTCGGGTCTGCCGCGCCGGCACCCTCCGCGTTGGCCCGCTCGAGACGCTCGCCAAGCAGCCCCACCGTCACGCGGTAGGCCGTGTCGAAGCCCGCATCGAGGAAGACCGCGCCAAGGGCTGCCTCCACGAGGTCGGCGAGGATCGCATCCTTCTCCGTGCCTGCACTGCGAAGCTCGCCGCGTCCCATCAGCGCCATCTTCCCAAACCCCAGCCGGCGAGCCACCTCGGCCAGCGCCGGCTCCGAGATGACCTCCGCCCGGAGCCGCGACAGCTGCCCCTCCGGCAAGGTCGGCATGCGGTGCCAGAGTTCACGGGCGACGACCATGCCGAGGAAGGCGTCGCCCACAAACTCGAGCCGCTGGTAGTGGCCAGCGTGGAGCCGATTCTCAGCCGCAAACGAGGGATGGGTGAGCGCCTCCACCGCGAGCTCCGGCGAGGCAAAGGCGTAACCGATCGCCGCTTCGAGCGCCGCCACCGCCGGCTGCTGCTCCCGCACAAAGCCCCGCTGCTCCGCCGTCAGCGAAGGCCTCACCGTCTCAGAAGGATCGAACAATCCAGCCTCCTCCCAGCACCTCGTCGCCGTCGTAGAAGACCGCCGCCTGACCGGGCGCAATGCCCCGCTCCGGCACCGTCAGCGTGACGCGCGCAGTGGCACCATCGTCCGACAGCGCCACCCGCGCCGCCACCGGCTTGTGACGATACCGCACCTGCACGAGGCAGTCGAACACCGGCGGCGCCTCAGCCCAGGCCAAGAAGTTGAGCCGGTCCATCGTGAAGCCCTCGCAGGCCAACTCCTCCGCGCTCCCCACAAAGAGGTCGCCCGTCTCGGCATCCGAGCCCAGCACATAGAGCGGCTCCTTGTAGGCCACGCCAATGCCCTTGCGCTGCCCGACGGTGAAGGCGTGGATGCCCTCATGCTCGCCAAAGACCTCGCCGGTCGACGGCCGCACGATGCGCCCCCGCTTCACCTCTTCGTCGGCGAGCCGCGCCCGCACAAACTGCGCATAGTCGCCCGAGCCGACGAAGCAGATGTCTTGGCTCTCCCGCTTGAGCGCGGTCGGCACGCCCATCTCCTGCGCCAAGAGCCGCACCTCGGGCTTGGTCATCTCGCCGAGCGGGAAGCGGATGCGGGCCAGCGATGCACGCCGGAGCCCGAACAAAAAGTAACTCTGGTCCTTGATGCTGTCGCGGCCCCGGAGCAGCGCGAAACGGCCTTCGCGCTCCTCGATGCGGGCATAGTGGCCGGTCGCGAGAAAGGCGGCGCCGAGCGACTCCATGCGCTGCAACAACGCGTCGAATTTGAGGTGGTCGTTGCAGAGCACGCAGGGGCTCGGCGTCCGGCCGCGCCGGTACTCGTCTACGAAGTAGTCGACCACCATGCGGCGGAAGGCCTCCTGGTAGTTGGCGACGTAGAAGGGGAAGCCGAGCTGCGCGGCCACATCGCGTGCATCGTTGAGGTCGTCCGGCGAGCAGCAGCTCTTGCCGATTTCCGCGGTCACCTTGCCGTAGAGCCGCATCGAGATGCCCACTACCTGATGCCCTTCGCGGTGCAGCAATGCCGCCACGACGGAGCTGTCCACCCCGCCCGACATCGCCACGACCACGCGGCCGGTGTTGGCGAGTGCGTCGAGCGCAGAGGCGTCGACGTCGGTGGTGCAGGTGGCGGCGCTCTGCTCCACTACATACCCCGCCGGTACTGGCCGCCAACCGAGAAGAGCGCCTCGGTGACCTGCCCGAGCGAGCAGTGTTTGACCGTCTCGAGCAGCGTCTCGAAGACATTTTCGCCCGCAATCGCCACCCGCTTGAGCTCCGCCAGCGCCGGCCCGGAGCGGTCGGCACGCGCCCGCTTGAAGGCCTCCAGCCCCTCAATCTGCTCCAGCTTCTCCGCGTCGGTCGCGCGCGCCACCTCAATCTCCACCACACCCTCGGGCGGGTTCGGCGACAGGAAGGTGTTGACGCCGATGATGGGCAACTCGCCGCTGAACTTCTTGTGCTCGTAGTGCATCGACTCTTCCTGAATCTTCGCACGCTGGTACATCAGCTCCATGGCGCCGAGCACGCCGCCGCGCTCGGTGAGCCGGTCGAACTCCTCGAGCACCGCCTCCTCCACAATCGTGGTCAGCTGCTCGATGAGGTAGCTGCCCTGGAGCGGGTTCTCATTG
>CAIWGR010000329.1 GCA_903912275.1 uncultured delta proteobacterium | reverse complement strand
TCGCTCGGCAACACAGAAATCCCGATTGGCTTTGAGGTCGTCACTTCGCCGGCGAACACGCCGCTCTCCGAGGCTACTGCCGCATGGCTCGTGCTCTCGAATGAGGCTGGCAATCTCTTCGCGCCATCGGGCGATGCTACCGTTTCCGAGCAGGCCCGACCGCTCATCTATGACGCGGTACTGCAGCGCTGGGTCTCCACCTTCCGGAGCGACTATGTTCTGCCGGCGGGGTCGGAGATTCGGAACCTAAACGCACTCCCGCAGCGGACGCTCCGGTTTGAACTCGCGTTCGAAGGGGAGACCGGCGTGGTGGGCGGGGTGACCGACCGCTGGACCGGCCTCTACGACCTGCGCTCCGCTGCGGGGGTGCGCGCCCCCGCCCCTCTGGTCTTCTTTGGCCAGGTGGAAGGGTTCCGTGATCGGGACGGCCGCGTGGTTGGGGGGATGTTGAGTGCCGACCTCGCCCCCGTCCGCATCGCACCTCAGGGTGAGCCCTCCCTCGACGCCTGCACCGACGCGATGTTTCCCGAGACGGGCGGCGCCGGTCTCAGTTTCGATGTGGGCGGCGGGCGGATCTACCGCTGCGAGTCTCCCGCTCCCATTTCCGGCGGCAGCCCCGAGTTTGTCGTTAACTCGGTGGCCACATTCCGTAACGCAGCAAATGCTGGTGCCGACCCGACGCAGGTTCGGACGGACTGCGCTCTCGCGGTCGCCGAGACGGCCCTTGCATCCGAAGGTACGGCATCGCTGTTGCAGGAGTACTTCGACGGCGACGGGGTGACCCCCGGCGGTCGGTCGTTCGATGCCTTCATGCAGGACTGTGCGCAAGGCGTTGACGGCCTCTGCCGGCCGAGCCCCGAGGTGATGTGCGCCCGCCAGCTCCTGGCCTACGCCTATGCGACCCCCACGACTGACCTCAACCCGGACGATAGCCGCCGCGTGTCGGACGCCTTTGAGCGGGCGACCCGCGAGGCTTTCCTTGGCCAGCAGCTCGGCGCATTTCAGTCCGACGCGGCACTCCGTCTCTCGTGGCTCAAGGCGACCGACTTCCCCGCCATTGTGACGAGGGAGCTCAAAGACTTTGTGGGTGGCCTGCTGACCACGTGGCAGACCAGCGTGCTCGACGTGCAGCTTGGCGTGGTGGCGGGCCAGTATGACCCCGCCGCGCTCGCCATCCTGGGCCGCCAAGTCTCGGGCACGGAGGCTGTGCAGCGCAAGCAGATGCTGTTTGAGATGAGCCAGAGCTGGCGCGGCGCTGTGGATGCGCTCGGCCTCGGTGCCCGCCGTTGGAACGAACTCCTGAATGGGGATGCGGAGCGCGCCGAACGGTCTGCCTTCGTGTCGACGCGGACCCTCGATTTCTACCTCTATGCCGGGCTCGGCTCGGTGCTCAACCTGCGTTCCGATGCGGGCTTTGCGAATGCGACCTTCTCGGGCGGGCTCAGCACGCTGGCGCGGGACGCCAGCCCGCTGGCGCTTCCTTTCTCCGAGTTGGTCTACGCGCGGGACGGGGATGTGGTGGTGACCCAGTCGCTGGACCCTGCCTCGACCAACTTCAACCTGCTGGGGCGCAAGGAGGAGGCTGCCATGGCGGCGCTTGCAGCGGCCTCGGGGTCGGTGGGCGCCATCATCACACAGAGCACCGAGCGTGACCTCTCGGCAGCGGAGGTCCAGAACCGGCTTAACAACGAGATCGGTGAGGTGGTTGACCAGCTGATCGACCTTTGCGGTCTCCCAACCGACTGCAGTCGCGACGGGGTGCTCACCAATCCTGACTGTCGCATTCCGGTCGAGATCGGCCGCTGCGGCTACCTGCTCGAGCTCGATGCGGACGGCGTAGAACAGTCGAGCGGCTACAGCGTATCGGAGGCGGCGCGCAAAATCGGCAGCTTGGGTGAGGCGGCGCAGGCGTCGTCGATCGCAAGTTCGGAGTTTCAGGCGCTTGCTTCACGCACCACCTTGGCGGCGGCGTCGGCGCAGGCTTTCGCGACGAACCTGCAGTCATGGAATGAGACGCGGCTGAGCAGCGTGGAAGAGGTGACACTGTTGATACAAGCGCGGGATGGCGTCTGGGAAGGCGATCTGGCGCGAATCACCAACAACATCGCACAGCAGAACCGCCTTCGTGGCCAGTTGGCAGAGGACGCGAAGACGGATGCAGCAGCGTGGGCCACCATCCGCGAGGACGGTCTCAACGCGGACCGTTCCCGTTCCATCGTGATTTCCGGCTTGAACCTCGCGGCTGAGGCCACAACGGCCATTGGGACCTTCACGGCTGATTACTACCGGAGCAAGGCAGAGTCGCTCCCTGCTATGGTTGGCACCTCCACGGACGCAGTCTTCAAACTGACCAGGAGTATCTTGAAGGCGCCCGTCACCACTCAGAACCGGGTGATGATCGGGTTGTACATCGCACTCAGGGCGGGTGCTGCGGTCGCAGCGCGGGGTCTCGCTTCGGAACGCTACTTCCGAACGGCCACATTGGTCGGTCTGGCAGAGGCCGACATCGGCGAGGACCTTGTCTCGAAGAACAACATTGCCGAACTCGTATCCGCCGCCGAGTTGCAACTGACGGATGAGCAGGCCCAGGAGTATGAAGTTGATCGGATCATTCTGCTCCTGAGGAGCGACCTTGAGGCACAGCTGGCCTACGAGCGCGACAAGGTTGAGCTTCGTGACCGGGCCGACAAACTCCTCGCGATGCTGCAGGACGCGGCGGCCTATGAGTTGAACGTGACGCAGGCCGAGGTGGTTGTGAACCAACGCCTCCTCGAGGTGGCGCAGGTGAGCCAGAAGGCGGCCTTGCTCGACGCCCGTCTGGCGACGCTCGAGCAGCAGCGTTCAAACATTGTTTCGCTCATCGGCAGCCCGTCGGTGGTCTTCGCCTGGGCGAACAAGCTGGGGCAGGCAGAGGCGGAGCTCGACCTGGCAAAGGCGGCGATGATGGATTGGCTGGTGGCCATGGAGTACTTCGCCGTCCGCCCCTTCATGGACCAGCGCATCCAGATTCTGCTCGCGCGGAACACGACGCAGCTGGAGGCCATCGCGGGCGAGATGCAGCGGTTGACTGCGGCCTGCGGCGGCAACACGAACAATGAGAGTGTGACTGTCAGCCTGGCGCGGCTGCTCAACTTCACGGCAGACCGGACCGACCCGGTCGATGGCGCAAGCTACGACGCGGGAGAGCAGCTCCGCGCCGCACTCGAGCGAGCCGACGTATCGGTGGACCGGCGGTCTCAGCTCGGAGGCTCGCTCGGCGCTCCCGAGTTCTGGGCGAACCCGGAGGTCTGGGCCATCGAGTTCCCCGTCGATATCTCCGCCTTCCCGAACCTTGCCTCGCGCTGCAACGCCAAGGTGCTCTCATTCGACTTCGCGCTCGTCGGCGAGGGGCTCGGGGAGGCACTCCCGACCATCACGATGGTGCACAGTGGCTCGAGCCGTCTCCGAAGCTGCCAGCCCGACCTCGCCACCTATGTATCGCAGTTTGGTGTGGGCGCCACCCGCTTCGGCGACCTTACACGCTTTCGCACCGCGCCACGGAGCATCTCTCCCGTGGCCGAACTCGGCACCTTCGCCAACCCGCCCAACCTGTCGCGCGGCAATGTGACGCTTGGCGGCCTGCCGCTGGCAAGCGACTATGTGGTCGTCATCGACCGGGGGGCAGGTGAAAACCCGCAGATCGACTGGTCGAAGCTCGAGGACATCAAGGTCCGTGTGAACTTCACACTCCAGGACTTCTTCCCCCGAGGGCAATGTCAGTGAGCCGCTCGAAGGCCGCTCATCACCCATTGCGAACCATTTCTCTCTCCTCTTCCGAGCTTGCTCAAATGCACATTTCCCTCGCCTCGCGCCTCTGCCTTCCTCTTGCTGCTCTCCTCGCCCTGTTCGCCGCCTGCAGCGACGACGGCGGGGGCGAGGGTGCCGTGAACGATACTTCGACCGACGCGGCCGATGCCGGTGCCGACAGCGCCGGTACCGGTAGCGATACGACCGATACCAACAGCGACACGGCCATCGACAGTTCGGGCCCGCTCGAAGCGACGCCCCGTCCGTCGCTCGTGCGGACACAGCTAGGCGCCTGCAACATCGACTTCGACTGCGGCGCCGGCACCCACTGCTTTACGGGCCGCTGCGTCGTTCAGTGCGTTGATGCGGCGACCTGCAGCGCCGGCGAGACCTGTAGCGAGCGTGGCCGATGCACCAATCCCAACAAGAGTCTCGACAGTGCTGAAGACACCGTCGGACTGAGTTTTGCAGAGGCGCCTGGGCGCGATGTAAAGGTGCAACGGACGGCAACATCCGCAACGCTTTCTACTCGGCTCCGCGGCGCCACCATGCCCGCCCAGATCTCCTTTCGGCTGGAAGACAGCGCGGGACTCCTCGACGAAACTGCCCTGCGAACGGCGCCGGTCGTCGATGGCAAGGTCGACTTTGAAGTACCGATCACAGCCGACGACCTCAGGGCTCAGCCCACGAAAGATCTGACCGTGCGCCTCTCATCACAGGCGGGCTCCTTCACAGTGATCATCGGCCTCGAGCCGACCGTCGATGCCGCCTACGCGGGTCAGGTCATCCTCTCGACCTTTGGGACCGTTGGCATCCCCGTAGCCTTCGAGATTGTGACCGAGCCGACAGGTTCCACGCTCGAGGCCGCCACGGCGGCTTGGCTGCTGCTGCCCTCCGGCATCTCCCACGTCTTCTCGCCGACGCCGGCGACGGCCGAGGAG
>CAIWGR010000328.1 GCA_903912275.1 uncultured delta proteobacterium | reverse complement strand
TTGCGATGGGCACGCTCGCCTTCGAGCGCGGCGCCTCGACGCTCGGTCAGCAGATGGCCTTTGCCGGTGAGCTCAAGACCATCATCGAACTCGCCAAGCGGAACGGCGCAGGCGAAGACCCCGCCATCCGTCAGCGCATCGCCGACGCCTGGGCCGGTCTCAAGATCATGCGCTACACCGCCCTCCGCGTCCTCTCGGGCGGCGAGGATGGCACGCTCAAGCGCGAGGCGCTCATCTCCAAGCTCTACTGGGCCACCTGGCACCGCAAGCTCGGCGAGCTCGCCATGGATGTGGCCGGCCCCGACAGCCTCTACACGCGCGGCGAAGAGTACGAGCTCGACGCGCTGCAGAAGCTCTTCCTCTTCTCCCGCTCCGACACCATCTACGCCGGCACCAACCAGGTGCAGCGCAACATCATCGCGGAGCGGGCGCTCGGCCTGCCGCGTGGAGACCGCCAATGAGCGACGGTACCATCTCGCTCGCCATTCCGCCGCAGCCCACCGGCATGCGCATGCTCGCCGGCAAGCGGGTGCTCGTCACCGCCGCAGCAGGCACCGGCATCGGCTCCTCCGTTGCGCGGCGCGCGCTCGAAGAGGGTGCCAGCCTCGTCATCTCCGACGCCCATGAGCGGCGGCTCGGCGAGACGCTCGCCACCCTCGAACCGTTCGGCACTGTCTTCGCCATCCGCTGCGACGTGACCCAGCAGGCCGACATCGATGCGCTCTGGGCCTTCACCACCGAGAAGCTCGGCGGCGTCGATGTGCTGGTCAACAACGCCGGCCTTGGCGGCACCGCGCCGCTCGCCGAGATGACCGACGAGCAGTGGTCGCGCGTGCTCGATGTCTCGCTCACCGGCACCTTTCGCATGATGCGGGCCGCGATGCAGCAGATGCGCAACGGTACCATCGTCAACAACGCCTCGGTGCTCGGCTGGCGGGCCCAGGCCGGTCAGGCCCACTACGCCGCATCGAAGGCTGGCGTGATGGCGCTCACCCGCTGCGCTGCGGTCGAAGGGGCTGCGCTCAACCTCCGCGTCAACGCAGTCGCGCCGAGCCTCGCGATGCATGCCAACCTGGCCCGCGTCACCACGCCCGAGCTCCTCCGGCAGCTCGAGTCGGCCTCGGTGCAGGGCCGCGCCGCAGAGCCCTGGGAGGTGGCCAACGTCATCCTCTTCCTCGCCAGCGATCTCTCATCCTACCTGACGGGCGAGGTCCTCTCCGTCTCCAGCCAACATCCCTGAGGTCAGCATGGCCAGGTCCGAATCTCTGGGCATCGAGGGTCAGCCGTTCCGCATGGATATCGAGCGGGGCAAGATCCACGAGTTCGCCCGCGCGCTGCAGTCTACCCACCCCGACTACTGGACGACCGAGAACCCGGTCATCCCGCCCACCTACCTGACCTCCATGTTCTTCTGGGAGGAGAAGGTCGAGGGCGCCGACCCCTGGGTCGATGTGGCGATGAACCAGGACCGCGGCATGCATGCGGAGCAGGAGTTCACCTTCTTCGGGCCGCCGCCCCGCGCCGGTCAGACGCTCACCGCCAAGAGTCGCATCGCCGAGTTCTACGAGAAGGCCGGTCGCCGCGGCGGCAAGCTCACCTTTGTGGTCAAGGTCACCGATTTCTTCGATGCCGCGGGCAACAAGGTGGCCGAGGCGCGCATGACGGGCGTCGAGACCGAGCGTCCGCCTGAGGAGGGTTAACAGATGGCAGCACACCAGCCAGATTGGGCCTCTCTCGCCGAAGGGCAGGCCGGCACGCCCCGCACCTATGGCCCCGTGACCCGCACCGACATCGTCCGCTACCAGGGCGCCTCGGGTGACTTTAACCCCATCCATCACGACGAGCCCTTCGCCACCGCTTCGGGTTATCCCGCTCCGCTCGGCATCGGCATGTTCCATGCTGGCATGCTCTGCAACTGGGCGGCGGAGTGGCTCGGTCCCGAGCGGGTGCGCAAGACCCGCGTGCGCTGGAAGGAGGGGGTCTTCCCCGGCGATACGCTGACCTTCTCGGGCAGCATCGCCAAGCTCCACGAGGTGGAGGGCGAGCGGTTCGCAGAGGTCGAGATGGTCTGCACCAAGCAGACGGGCGCGGTTGCTGTGCAGGCCTGGGCCACCTTCTCGTTCGGGAAGGCCTCGTGAGCGGCTTTGCCGGCGCGCGGGTGCTCGTCACGGGCGGTACGCGCGGCATCGGGCGGGGCATCGCCCATGCCTTTGCGCAGGCCGGCGCGACGGTCTTTGTCTGTGGCCGCAAGCCGCCGACGGAGCCGCTCCACAACCTCCACTTCTTGCAGGCCGACATCCGCGACGCCGACCAGGTGACGGCGATGATGGAGCGGCTGGTTGCCGAGGCCGGCGGCATCGATGTGGTGGTGAACAATGCGGGCGGTTCGCCGCCGGCCGATGCTGCGACTGCGAGTGCCCGGTTCTCTGCGGCGATCATCGCGCTGAACCTGACGGCGCCGCTGTTGGTGAGCCAGGCCGCCAACGCGGTGATGCAGAAGCAGGAGAAGGGCGGGTCCATCATCAACATCTGCAGCGTGAGCGGGCTGCGCCCGTCGCCCGGCACGGCCGCCTATGGCGCCGCAAAGGCGGGGCTGCTGAATCTCACCCAGTCGCTCGCGGTGGAGTGGGCGCCCAAGGTGCGGCTCAACGCGGTTACGCCGGGCCTCATCGCCACCGAGCTCTCCGATATGCACTACGGCAGCGCCGAGGCGCAGGCCCGCGTGGCGGCGACCGTTCCGGCAGGCCGGCTCGGCCTGCCAGCAGACATCGCGTCGGCGGTCCTTTTCTTGGCCTCTGCAGAGGCCTCCTATGTCTCCGGCGCAAACCTCGTCGTCCATGGCGGCGGCGAGAAGCCGGCCTTCCTCGACGCAGCTGCGTCGTAATCTCAGCGGAGTTCGCGATGGCGCGGTTGTGTGAAGAGAGAGTGGTCATCGTCACGGGCGCAGGCCGTGGCATCGGTCGTGAACATGCGCTTGCCCTCGCGGCCGCCGGCGCCCGCGTTGTGGTCAATGACATCGGCACGGCGCTCAACGGCGAAGGCGCCTCGCAGACGCCCGCCGAAGAGGTGGTCGCGGAGATCGTTGCGGCCGGTGGCCAGGCCATCGCGAACGCCGACGACATCGCCGACTGGGCCGGCAGCGAGCGGCTCGTGCAGCAGGCCATCTCCACCTTCGGCCGCCTGGACGCGGTGGTGAACAACGCCGGCTTTGTGCGCGACCGCATGTTTGTGAGCGCCTCGGAGGAGGAGTGGGACGCGGTCGTCCGCGTGCACATGAAGGGCCACTTCTGCGTGGCGCGCCATGCTGCTGCCCACTGGCGAGATGCCGCCAAGGCGGGCGCCAATCCGAGCGGCCGCATCATCAACACCTCGTCGGGCGCAGGCATATGGGGCAGCGTTGGCCAGGCCGCCTACTCTGCCGCCAAGGCCGGCATCGCCGCCCTCACGCTGGTGCAGTCTGCCGAGCTCGGCCGCTACGGCGCCACCTCCAACGCCATCGCTCCGATTGCCCGGACGCGCATGACCGAGGGTGTCTTCTCGGGCATGATGGCCCGCCCCGAAGATGGCTTCGATGCCATGCACCCGGGCAACGTGTCTCCGCTCATCGTCTGGCTCGCCAGCGAAGCCTCGGCCCACTGCACCGGCCGGATCTTCGAGGTGACCGGCGGTCGCGTCACGCTGCTCGGCGGCATGACGCGGGGTCCGGAGCGCGACATCGCGCAGCGCTGGGAGCCCGCCGACCTCGGCGCGGCCGTCACGGAGCTTCTTGCCGAGCAGCCCGCGCAGGTGCCGGTCTACGGCGCAAAGTAGAGGATGCTTCCCCAACCAACGCTGGTGTGGCACGGTGCTGCACACCATCAGGGAGTCAACCATGTCGCAGTCGAGCGTGCACGAGGTCGCCAACCTTCTTCAGGACCATCCTCTCTTCGCCTCGCTGACCGTCCGCGAGCTCGGTGAGCTTGCCAGCCTGGTCGAGGTGCGGCTGGTGGAGCAGGGCGACGCGGTGATGGTGGAGGGTGACGAGGGCGATGCCTTCTTCCTGCTGCAGAGCGGCGAACTCCGCGTGACCGCTGGCGGCGCCTTTGTTGGCACGCTTCGGCCCGGTGCCTGCATCGGCGAGATGGCGGTGCTCGACCCAGGCCCGCGCGCAGCGACGGTGAAGGCGACCCGTTCAAGTGAGCTGCTCTGTTTTGACCGGAGCCGCTTCGAGGCGTTGCTCGCCGCCGACAGCCTCGCCGCACACAAGACGGTCTTCGCGCTGGCGAAGGTGGTGGTGCAGCGGCTGCGGCAGTCGCTGACGCAGTCGGCCGGGCCGCAGCCCATCGATGCCACGCAGGTCAATTTTGTGATGCGTCCGCTGTGACGGCGCCGCTCCCTGCCTGGCTCACCGCGCAGCTCGGCGACCTGCGGCAGCAGCGCATTGCGGTCGATGGCAAAGAGGTCTCTTGGCTCGAGCGGGGGAGCGGTCGCACCGTGGTCTTCCTGCACGGCAATCCCACCTGGGGCTTCCTCTGGCGCAAGGTGATGCTGGCGCTCGAACCGTCGGCCTACCGCTGCCTTGCGCCCGACCTCATGGGGCTCGGCTACTCGTCGCGCATCACTGCGGAGGAGCACACCCTTGAGGCCCACGCGGCCTGGTTCGGCGGCTGGCTCGACGCGATGCAGCTCCGCGACATCATCGTGGTTGCGCAGGACTGGGGCGGCCCGATCGCGCTCCGCGCACTCGCCGACCGGCCCGGGCTTGCAGCCGCGATCGTGCTGACCAACACGGTAGCCGGGCCGCCGCGCGCCGATGCACGCCCCACCTTCTTTCACCGCTTCGCCCACAGCCGCGGCCTGTCTGACCTGGTATTCCGGCTCGGCGGCTTTCCGCAGCGCACGCTCTGGATGGCGCAGCACGATCGGAGCAGCATTTCGGGCGAGGTTGCGGCGGCCTACATGGCGCCGCTGCGCGGGCTCTCGCAGAATGTCGCGCCGCTCGCGCTGGCCCGCATGGTGCCGCTGGGCGACGACCATCCGAGCCTTGCCGGGCTGGCCCGCTGCCGCGACTTCGTTGCAGGCTTCACCGGCCCCATCGAGCTGGTCTGGGGCGTCCGCGACCCGATCCTCGGCCGCGTCATCGGCCACCTCGAGCGGACGCTGCCGCAGGCGCGGGTGTCGCGCCACGAGGCGGGTCACTTCTCCCCCGAAGAGATCCCCGGCCCCATCGCCGACGCAGTCCGGTCGGCGGCAGCCCGACTCGGCTAGTGCTTGGGGAGCAGGTCGGCGAGCGAACCTGCAACGCTTGCCGTTGCACCCGAGCCCGCAGGGCCAAAGCACTGGGGCGCGTAGTTCCCATCCACGCCCGAGTCGGTGTACTCCGGCGTCCAACCCGACATGTCCTGGAAGAGGCGGATGGCGCGCACCGTGCGGTCCGTGCAGAGGTCGAACCAGTGGAGGGTTCCCTTGGGCACATTGATCATGTCGCCCTTCACCACCTCGATGGAGAAGACGGGCCCCTCCTTGGGGTGGATGTGGAAGAGGCCGCGGCCGTGGACGATGAAGCGGACCTCGTCCTCGGAGTGCCAGTGCTCACGGCTGAACTTTGCGAGCAGGGTGTCGAGGTTGGGGACCTCGGGGTGGATGTTGATGACGTCGGCGGTGACGTAGCCACCCTCGCGCTTGAGGCGGCCGATGGGCTCCTCGTAGGCGGCGAGGATTTCGTCGGTGGTGGCATCTTTGGTGAGGGAGTCGGAGCCCTCGAAGCGGCGGTACCAGATGCCGAACTTCTCGAGGAAGGTGCCGATGGAGGGCGCGTCCTGAAGGACCTCGCCGGAGTCGCGGAGTGTGAGCGTTGCCATGCCAAAATCCTGTCGGGTGAAGGGATCAAACCGGGGCCCAGCAGCCTCTGTTGGAGAGCGTTGCGGAGAGCGGCAGAATGGTCATCTTTGCCGCGATTCGCAACGCAGAAATCTGCCGTGGTTGGCGGTGAAATTCGGGTGCCGGTTGGCCTGCATTTGCGGTTGTGGAGCATCAAAAGATCGGGAGATCGGCTCAAAGCGGCGCGATCTTTCTGCATCGACCCCAAAATAGTTTTTCGGAGCGACCGCTCTTTGGAGATGTTTCACTTTTGTTTCACGCGGGATCTTTGGCGATCTCGCCCGCTCGGCCCGCTGCCTTGTCAAAGTTGCAATGCGACCGCTACCGTCCGGGCTCCTTCGATACCTCGCCGCACTCCGGTGCGTGCTCCTGCTCCGAGTACCAGACACACCTCCTCACATGTTTCGCTTTGCACCTACCCTGATTGGGTTTCTGCTCCTGGCCGTCCGGCCGGTAAGCAGCTCCCCCGTCGGCGACACACCGCAGCCCCAGGTTGTGGTGCAGACGCAAGAGGCCACTCCGGTGGTAGCGAATGATGCAGGGGCAGGGGTGCCGAGGGTCACAGCAGCCGAAGAGTCGGCCCGGCGCGAGCTCGACGTGAAGTATGCGGGGAACATGATCTCCTACCTGGCCTCGGCCGAGGGGCGTGTGCTCCCGGAGGCATTCGTGGACCAGATTGCGCGGCTGATGGTGGAGTCGGGTCGGCGTCATGGCATCGACCCGATCCACATCGTGGCAATTGCCTGGCATGAGTCCCGCTTTCGGAACGACCTCCGCTCACCGGCCGGCGCCTGCGGCATTGTGCAGGTGATGCCGCGCGAGGTGCTCCGCGGTCGCCCCACCTGCGCGCAGCTGCGCGACCCTGCGGTGGCGATTGAGTGGAGCGCCAAGGAGCTCGATTCGCTCGAGCTTGATGTGGCCGCCTATGCCGGCGGCCGTGGCGGTCGCAACCGCGAAGGCGCCGTCCGCTACGGCTATCGGCACATGCTGACCGTCGAGCGTCTCCGCCGTGCCTTTGGCCGTTGGCCCTCGGAGCTGCAGCAGTCTGGCAGCCCGACCGCGAGCAACGAGCCTTAGCCGATTGCCATCCGGAGCAGGGCCGCTGCTTCGTGTGTAGAACGCCTCGCTCCACGTCGCTGCCTCGGTCGGAGCGCCGGCGCACGCAGTGCGAAGGGCTGCGCGCCTGGCGGTTTCAGTTTTCTGCCTGCGTGCGGGATGGTCGCACAGATTCCTGAGCTGTAGCCCTGTCGTCCGGTCGCGGATTGGGGGCGTGAACCTAGACATCGGCGGCAAAGGTGGCAGGATGGAGGCCTCTGAGCGCAGTGGCACGCATCGTGCAAACTCGGCTGCGCCCCATCTGTCACCATGACCCTGGAGTCCTCGATGCGTCTTCCCCTTCTTGCCGCGCTGCTTGTCGCCGGCACCTCAGCGCTCTTTGTCGACGCCGCACCTGCGGCGGCCTGCGGCGGCTTCTTCTGTCAGAATGTGCCGGTCGACCAGACGGGCGAGCAAATCCTCTTCGCGGTCGAGGGCGACCAGGTCGAGGCGCAGGTTCAGATTCAGTACCAGGGTGCTGCCGCCGACTTCTCGTGGGTTGTGCCGACGCCGAGCCTGCCGGAGATTGGGGTCTCTTCATCGACGGTGTTTGCTCGCCTCGCGGCGAGCGCCGGCATCCGGTTCCAGCTCGACTGGGATACGGTGAACGGCTGTTACCCGTGGATGATGGAGGGCGACTTCGGCTCCGGCGGTGGTCCTCCGAACGCTGGTGGCGGGACGCCGACCGACGGCGGCGTGACGGTGGTGCAGCAGTCGCAGGTTGGCCCCTATGACTATACCATCCTGCAGGCGACGAGCCTCTCGCCGCTGCTCACCTGGCTGGCCGACAACGACTACAATGTACCCGCGGAGGCCGGCGCGCTCCTGGAGCCCTATGTGCTCATGGGCGACAGCATGCACTTTGTCGCCTTCAAGCTGCAGAAGGACCGTGAGGTGGGCGACATCCAGCCCGTGACGCTGCGCTACCAGGACGATCAGCCGATGATCCCGATCCAGCTGACGGCGATTGCGACGCAGCCGGATCTGGGCGTGACGGTGAACATCCTCGGCGAGACTCGCTCGGTGCCGGAGAACTTCCTGAGTGTCTCCATCAACGAGGCGCGGGTGAACTGGCTGCAGTATGGCAGCAACTACAGCGAGCTGATCAACGAGGCGATGGACGAGGCGGGCGGTCAGGGGTTTGCGACCGAGTTCGCCGGCCCGACCGGCGCGGCAAGCATGTTTGCGGGCCTCTTCTTTGCGGAGGGTCGCTACGACACCGCGGCGCTTGCCTCGCTCACGGATCCGGTCGCCTTCTTCAACGCGATGCAGGCGCAGGGTTTTGCCGGCGACACGCAGCTGCTCAACCTGCTCGGCCGCTTCATCCCGCTGCCGGCGGAGGTCGTTGCGTTGGGTGTGGCGCCACGTGATTTCTACAACAACCTGTCGGGCTATGCCTCCTACCTGGAGGGTCAGCCGTTTGATGCGCCGGCCTTTGCGAACGAGCTGGAGCTGGTCATCGTGGGGCCGCTGCGTCACGCGCAGGAGCTCTTCGACCGCAACCCCTACTTCACCCGGCTCTACACCTCGCTGTCGGCGGAGGAGATGACGGTCGATCCCGTCTTCGCCTTCAACAGCGAGCTGGGCGATGTGGACAATGTTCACCGTGCGACAGGGCTCATCCTGTGCGCGGATGCGAACGCCGGCGGAACGAACGCCCCCGTGACGATCACGCTGGGTGATGGCCGTCAGCTGCTGACGACGATGTATGGTGACCGGACTGCGCTCGATGCGCTGCCGGCGGCCTACGACATCGCCGAGACGGGCGCCTCGGGTGCGCCGGTGTCCGTTGGGCGTGCCGATGGCCGGAGCCCCGCTGGCGAGCTGGCTGCGGCGAACGCGGCTGCTGCTGCGCTCTTCCCCGACCGGACCTTCACGCTCAACGCCGGAACCGATCCGGTGGTCGCCGCCCCCGTTGTTCCGCCGGGTCGCGCGACCGAGCGGAAGGAGCCCGAGAGCGGCTGCTCCACGGGCGGCACTGCTGCTGCCAACGCGTTCGGACTTCTCCTCTTTGCGCTGGCGATTCTTCGCCGTCGCACGCACGCCACCCTCCTTTCGGAGTAGGTTTCATGAAACTGGTTCACCTCGGCATCGCCTCTGCAGTCTCGATCGCGTCGCTCGTCGCGCTCGCTCCCCGCGCGGAGGCCTGCGGAGGCTTCTTCTGCCAGAACGTCCCGGTGGACCAGACGGGAGAGCAGATCCTTTTTGCGGTCGAGAATGGCAGGGTAGAGGCGCAGATCCAGGTGGATTATGTGGGCGCCGCGGAGGCCTTCTCCTGGGTGGTCCCCGTGCCGAGCCTGCCGGAGGTTGGCGTCTCATCGAACCGGGTGTTCGGGGTGATGAAGGAGCGGGCCGGCATCCGATTCGAGCTCTCGATGACCTACGACGGCAACTGCATGTATCCGCCGATGTCGGCCGAAGGTGGCGGTGTGCGCGGTGACGCGACGAGCAACGCAGACGACGGCGTGACGGTGGTGACGCAGTCGCAGGTTGGGCCCTACGACTATGCCATTCTGCAGGCGACCGACACGCTGGCGCTCTTCGATTGGCTTGGCGCGAACGACTACATCATCCCCGCCACCGCAGCGCCGCTGGTGGAGCCCTATGTGCTGATGGGCGACCAGATGCACTTCGTCGCCTTCAAGCTGCAGAAGGACCGGACCGTGGGCGAGATTGCGCCGGTTGTGCTGAAGTATGACGACACGCAGCCGATGATTCCCATCCAGCTGACGGCCATCGCGACGCAGCCCGATCTGGGTGTGACGGTGGGGCTGCTCGGCGACGCCCGCGCGGTGCCGGAGAACTACCTGCATGTGCTGATCAACGAGGCACGCATCGACTGGCTCTCGAGCGGTTCGAACTACGATGCGCTGATCAACGATGCGATGGATGAGGCGGGTGGCCAGGCCTTCACGACCGAGTTTGCCGGCGCGTCTGACCGTTTCGCCAACGCCTTCTTCACCGAGGGCCGGCTCCGGACGGACCAGCTGGCGATGACGGGCGACCCGGTCTCCTTCTTCGGGCTGGTGCAGAGCGAGGGGTTTGCGGCCGACGCGCAGCTGCTGGAGATCATCGGGCGGTGCATCCCGATTCCCGCGTCGCTGGTGGCAGCGGGCGTGGACCAGCGCACCTTCCTGAACAACATGGAGGGCTACCGCAGTGAGCTGGCCGGGTTCGACTTCGATGAGGCGGCCTGCGCCAACGAGCTGGAGGCCTCCATCGTGGCGCCGCTCCGTCATGCCCAGGAGCTCTTCGATCGGGTGCCCTACTTCACCCGTCTGCACACTTCGCTCTCTGCGCAGGAGATGACCGTGGACCCCGTCTTCGCCTTCAACAGCGAGATGGGTGATGTGGACAATGTGCATCGTGCTACGGCCGTGATGGTCTGCGCCAATGACGGCAACTACAATGCTGTGCCCATTGTGGTGACGCTGTCGGATGGCCGCGAGGTGCTGACCAGCTACAGCGCGTCGGGCCAGCTCGATGCGATGCCTGGGGCTGCGTCGCTCGAGCAGACCAATGCCACGGGTGCGCCAGTTGCGGTTCCGCGGACCGATGGCCGGAGCACCGTGGCAGAGCTCGCGGCGCACAATGTGGCTGCGGCGAAGGCCTTCCCGGACCGCTCCTTCGAACTCAACCCGGGCGACGGTGAGCGCCGCGTGGGTCGCGCCGCCTCCGACGGTGGCTGCTCCACGGGTGGCAACGCTGCGGGGCTGTTTGGCCTGATGGGACTCGGCCTTCTGGCGCTCCGCCGTCGGTGCGCTGCCTAGCTCTTGGGCCGGAAGGCCACGAGCCGCTCCGGCCGCGTCTCCAGGCGGGCGCCGCCGATGAGGTCGATGCAGTAGGGCACAGCGGGCATCACCGCGTCGAGGCAGAGGGCGATGGCCTGCGGCTTGCCCGGCAGGTTGATGATGAGCGCGCTGCCCCGAGTAGCTGCGGTCTGGCGCGAGAGGATGGCGGTGGCCACCTGCTCGAGCGAGCGTAGGCGCATGAGCTCGCCGAAGCCGGGGAGCTCGCGGTCGGCGACGGCAAGGGTGGCCTCGGGGGTCACATCGCGGGCCGCCGGACCGGTGCCGCCCGTGGTGAGGACGAGGCTGCAGCCTTCGCGATCGATGAGCTCGATGAGGGTGGCCTCGATGAGCGCGCGGTCGTCGGGGATGAGGCGGTAGCAGCTCTCGAAGGGCTGCTGCAGGACCTCGTCCAGATAGGCGGCGATGGCTGGCCCTGAGCGGTCTTCGTAGCTGCCAGAGGAGGCCCGGTCGGAGAGGGTGAGGATGCCGATGCGCGGTAGCTTGTTCATTGTCCTGCGGGGTAGGCGAAGCCGCGGAGCGAGACGATCCAGATGCCGAGCCCGATGGCGATGGTGCCCAGAATCGCGGCGGCCGCGAAGCAGAGGCGGACGATGGCGGTGAGCGAGGGGTGGCGGCTGTTGGCCGCTGCGTAGGCGGCGAAGGCGCCTGCGATGGCGAGGACGAGCGCGAAGAAGGCGAAGTGCTCCTTGACCTCGAAGCCGCGACCCGCAGCGAAGGAGTAGAGGTAGAGGTGGCGTTTCACCTCGATGCGGTAGTCGGGGTAGATGTACCAGCCGAGCGCGTTGCCTGCGAACATGAGCGAGGCGGCGAGGTAGGCGGTGAGGCGGGTGCCGAAGGCGGGCCGCGTGGCCTTGCGGAGGGCAACCCAGGGGTGGAAGCAGAGTGCGACCGCGAGCAGCAGGATATGGCCGTGGATGTTGGCGAGGAGGAGGTTCATGCGAAGACCACCATCAGGATGGCCGAGAAGACAATCACCCAGGGGGCGGCGCGGAAGAGCAGCGCTGCGGCCCGCTCCTCGCGGTCGGCGGCGATGCGGGGCCAGGCCATCATGGCAAAGGTGCCGATGAAGGCAGAGAGCGCCATGCGCCAGAAGTAGTCGATGCGGGCCGTGGCGATGATGTTGACCGGGTTGACCGGCGGTGTGTTGGCCGCCTTGTAGCCGCGGTCGAGCGCGTAGAAGAGGACCGCTGCGAGCGCCCAGACGAGGAGCGACTCGGCGCGGAGGACTGCGGGCGTGCGTTGTTCAGACATGGGCAGGCAGGGTGATGGGGGTGGAGACAAAGGGTCGCCCTTCGCGATGCGCGACCACGCGCGGGCACTCGGGATCGGGATGGAAGGGGTCGCCGTGATGATAGAACTTGGAGACGGCCTTGCAGCCGCCTTTGCAGACCAGCCTGTAGGGGCAGGAGGCGCAGGGCTCGGGAGCGGTGGTGTGGAAGTTGCGCCAGCGGTCGAGGACCGGGTGGTCGTCCCAGCGCTCGGTGAGTGCGGCGACGGAGCCGAGCCGGTCGTTGATGAAGGAGCAGGCGGTGGCGGAGCCCTCGGGGGAGACGGCGGCAAGCACATTGCCGGCCTCGCAGCCGACGACGCCGAGCGCGGCGAGGGTGTCGGGGTTGGGGCCGGTGGCGCAGAGCAGCGGGACGAAGGAGCAGTCGACCTTCATCTTCACCGTGGGGTGCTGTTCGATGAGGGCGACGACGCGGGGGAGGAGCGAGGCGGCCTGCTCAGGGAGGAGCCGGTCGTGCGGGTAGCTGACGCCGGCGCGGCCGGTGGGCTTAAGGCGGAGGAGCTCGACCTCGTTTCCGCCTCTGCGAGCGACTTCGGCGGTGGTTGCCTCGAGGTCGCCGATGGTGTGGCGCGAGACGACGAAGTTGATGCCGGTGGGGACGCCTGCAGCGACGAGGAGGTCGAGGGCGTGGAGGGCGATGGCCGCGCCGTCGTAGCCGCGGCTGTTGCGGTAGGTTTCGCCGAGCCCGTCGAGCGAGAGGTTGACCTGTCCGAAGCGGCGGCACTCGGCCGCGAGTTCGGCGGTCATGCCGAGTCCGCTGGTGGTGAGGTTGGGTACGAGGCCGACGCTGCGGGCATGGTCGGCGATGGCGAAGAGGTCGTCGCGGAGCATGCTCTCGCCGCCGCCGAGCGCGACGTGGAAGACGCCCTGGGCGGCGAGGGCGGAGAGCCAGGCGAAGACCTCCTCGCGGGGCTGCTGGGCGCCGTCGGGCGTGGCGTTGACGTAGCAGCGGGGGCAGCCTGCGTCGCAGCGGCGGGTGAGGAGGAGGTGGACCTCGGTGGGGGCAGAGAGGTGGCCTCGGGGGTTGTCCCATCGCTCCTGGTGCGGGAGGCCGAGCTCGGTGGCGAGGGCGCGGTCGACGAAGAGCAGGGCGGGCGGATCGTCGGTGGCGACGATGGCGCCGAAGTCTTCGGGCCGGATCTTCATGCGGGGTCGGACGGAGGCGGTTCTGCCGGCGGCGTGGATGCCGTGCGGGGGAAGAGCAGGGCGGCGGTCTGGTAGACGGCGGTGGCCGCGACGGCGCTCCAGAGCATGAACTGGACGACGCTTCCGACGGAGCTGGAGTTGGGGTTGAAGCCGGCCTGCAGACGGAGGAGGCCGGGGTGGCCGTCGATGGCGGCGGCGAGCTCTTCGCGGCTGCGATGTAGCGTCTGGTGAGCCATGGCGGTCAGAGTCCCATGAGGTGCTGCAGGTTGGCTGCGTAGAACACGAGGTAGAGTGCGGCAAGCATGGTTGCGATGTGGAGCGCAGCTGCGGCAAAGCGCCACCGTCCGAGAGGTGGCCGGAGGGCGTCGGCGATGCGCAGGAGCAGGAGCAGGAGCGTCACGGCGAGGCCGCCTCCGACGAAGGGGAGCAGTCGGCCATGCTCCCACGAATCGGCGAAGAGGCCGGCGCCCGTGAAGGCGTAGAGCGGGAAGAGGAGGCTCGGGCGCCAGAAGCGGGCGGGGAGGTGCGAGGTTCGGCGCAGCAGTGCGACCGTGATGTGGAGCGCAGCGAGGAGCAGGGTGAGGCAGGAGGCGTAGAGGGCGAGGAGGCCGAAGAGGTGGTCGTTGGCCTCGTCGTAGAGGCGGGTGGAGGTGGCCTCGTCGAAGGGGTTGGCGCGGAGGGCGAGCTGGCGGTGGATGCGGGTGCGGGCCTCGGCGCTGTCGTGGAGCGAGGTGCTGGTGCGGAGGATGCCTGCGACGGTGGCGGCGGCCTGTGCGGGGGTGAGGGTGTCGCGGTCGAGGAGGGCGTTGTAGGCGGCGCGGGCCTCGCCGGTCTGGCCGGCGCGGAGGGCCTCGTCTGCGAGCCAGAGCTGGAGGTCCTGTTGCAGCGCGGTCGAGGTGGCGCGGCCTGCGAGCGAGCGGACGCTGGCAAGGGTGGCTGCCTCGCCTTCGCGTGCGGCGTTCGCCTTGGCCTCGTCGAAGGCCGCGCGGAGGTCGGGCTCGGGCTCGCCTTGCAGGGCGCGGAGGTGCTGGCTCCGGATGCGTGCGATGCGTGCGTTTCGGACGGAGGGAAAGCGGCTGGTGAGCTGGTCGTAACGTTCGATGGCGCGGAGGCGGTCACCCGCTTTGGCGGCGGCCTCGGCTTCGTCAAAGAGGGCTTTCGCAGCCGCCTCGTCGGTGGGCTGCCGGTCGGCCGCACCGCTGGCCTCTGCGCTGCCGGCGGCGATGTTGGGGGCAGCCTGCGCATGGCCCGCGGCGCACATCAGGGCGGCTGCCAGCAGGAGTGCGGTCAGGAGGCGGCGCATGGCTGCTGGCGCACGATTGGGCTGCAAGTCAGACCTCAGAGGGAGCAGGCGGGTGCACTGCGTGAGAGGGTTCGTAGTGGAGCGGCGTCGCTCGGGGCAACGGTTCTCTGCGGGGTGCCGCACGGGTGACAGCGGTCCTGCTGCGGGTGGCCCCGCGCCGTTGGAGGTGAGCGATTGCCATCGTCTGTGGTGCGGTCGACACTCTGCCGTGCAGGGAGTAGGGGGTGGCTCCGGCGACAGGCGGTTGGTCGTATCTGGAGTGTGGCTGCGATGGGTTCTACGGCAAAGCGAACGCCCTCTCTGCTGGCGGCTGTGGATTTGGGGTCCAACAGCTTTCACATGGTCATCGCCCGTGAGGTGCGCGGCGAACTGCAGGTGGTGGACCGGCTCAAGGAGCGGGTGCAGCTGGCGGCTGGTCTGACCGAAGAGGGGATGCTGGACGAGGCCTCGCAAGAGCGGGCCTTCGCGACGCTGGAGCGGTTCGGTCAGCGGCTTCGTGGCGTGGCGCCCGAGCGGATTCGCGCGGTGGGGACGAGCGCGCTGCGGCAGGCGCGCAACGCCCGTCTCTTCTTGCGCGAGGCCGAGGAGCGGCTGGGCCACCGCATCGAGATTGTCTCGGGGCAGGAGGAGGCGCGGCTCATTCACGCCGGCGTGGCCCACACGATTGCGTCGAGCCGCACCCGCCACCTGGTCATCGACATCGGCGGCGGCAGCACCGAGTGCATCGTGGGTCGGGGTTTTGAGGCGGAGCTGTGTGAGAGCATCTCGATGGGCTGCGTGAGCTTCTCGCTCCGCTTCTTCGGCGATGGTGAACTGAGCGCGGGCCGGTTCGACAAGGCCGTGCTGGCAGCAAAGCGAGAGATGCTGGCGGCGCGTCACCGGCTCCTCGAGCAGGGCTGGCGGAGCGAGGTTGGCTCGTCGGGGAGCATCGGTGCCATCGACGAGGTGGTGCGCGCCAACGGTTGGGCCACGAGCGGCATCACGCTGGCCTCGCTGCAGAAGGTGCGGGCTGCGCTCGAGGCGGCCGGCCGCACCGACCGGCTCTCGATGAAGGGGCTCAAGAGCGACCGACATCCGATTTTTGCGGGCGGCGTTGCCATCCTCATCGCGCTCTTCGAATCGCTCGGCATCAAGCGGCTGCAGTATACGCAGGCGGCGATGCGCGAGGGGCTGCTCTACGAGCAGATGGGGCGGTTGCGGCACGACGACATCCGCGACTTCACCATCCGGCGCATGAGCGAGCAGTACCATGTGGACGAGGTCCAGGCCGGTCGGGTGGAGGCGCTCGCCGGCTTTCTGCGCGCACAGGTGGAGGGCGCCTGGTCGCTCGAGAGCGAGGAGGCCTCGGAGCTGCTGGCCTGGTCTGCGCGGCTGCACGAGGTGGGGCTCTCCATCAGCCATTCGGGTTACCACAAGCATGGCGGTTATCTGGTGGAGCACTCCGAGATGCCGGGCTTCTCGCGCGACGAGCAGGGGGCGCTTGCGCAGCTGATCCGTTCGCATCGGAAGTCGCTGGCCGACAAGAGCTTCGAGGCGCATAGCCGCGACGAGGCGGAGCTGCTGCGCCGGCTCGCGGTGCTGCTCCGGCTCGCGGTGCTGCTGCATCGCGAACGGGCAGAGGAGCCGGTAGTTCTGGCGGGCGCGCGGGCGCGGGGCAAGACGCTGACGCTGACCTTCCAAGCGGGCTGGCTGGCTGCCCATCCGCTGACGCTGGCCGACCTGGAGGGCGAGCGTGAAGAGCTGCGCGCGATCGGGCTGAAGTTGGTCTTCGCCTAGGGCGCGGTCGGGTCGAGGAGCCAGGCGAGCCGGCCGGGCAGCCGTGCCGACCAGGCCGCCTCGTTGTGCACCGCGCCAGGGATGATGGCGGTGGTGATGGCGTCTGCATCGAAGCCGGCTGCGATGAGCGCCGTGACGGCGCTGTTCATGGCGCCGATGAGCTCCGTTGCGTTGTGGCCGTAGACCACCTCTGCGTCGCCGTAGTCGAGCGAGAAGCGGAGGGGAGCGGTGCGCGGATTCTCGGCGACGAAGCCGGCGAAGTCGCCGCCCGTGATGGAGGCCAGCGTGGTGGCGGAGAGGCCCATCACCGCGGAGAAGCTCTCCTGGTGGCGGAGGGCGGTGACGAGTGCGGCGAGGCCACCGCGGCTGCTGCCTCCGACGAAGCTGTTCCGCCGATCGGAGAGGGTGCGGTAGGTGGCATCGATGTAGGGCTTCACGCGGCCTGCGACGAAGTCGGCATAGCCTTCGCCGAGCGGAGTGCCGGTCTCGCAGCCGACGGCGCCGGTGAAGGGTGTGTAGTCGCAGGAGCGGCTGGCGGCGTTGTCGATGCCGACGAGGATGAGGCCGCTGTGTGCGCCTTCGAGCTGCCCGACCCAGGCGGCCTCGTCGGCCTGCCACTCGACGCCGAAGGCGGCAGTGGCTGTGTTGAAGAGGTTCTGGCCATCCTGCATGTAGAGGACGGGGTAGTGGCGCCCGCTGGTGGCATAGCCAGGCGGCAGGAGGATGCGGAGGGTGGCGGTGCGGCCGAGCTCGGGGGCGTCGAAGTCTGAGAGGACGCGGAGGTCGCCGAGGGCTGTGTCGGAGGGCGCGGCATCGCTGCCCCAGGCGCGGATGATGGCGGCGGCTGCCTGCGCAGTTGCGGGGAGTGTGCGGTTGTTGGCGGGGCCGCGGTAGCCTGACTCTTCGCGGGACCAGTCGCCGGCGGTGAACTTGTACTGCAGCGAGGGGCTGCCGGGGAGCGGCGTGACGGTGGCTTCGAAGAGGCCGAGCGGGCCGATGGTCAGGGGCGTCTGGGTCCAGCCGTTGAAGTCGCCCGCGAGGTGGGGGGTTCCTGCAGGCGCGGAGGCGACGATGAGGCGTGTTGTGTTGGCGGGCTGGTCGTCTTGGAGGCCTCTGCTCGGGTCGTCTGGGTCGAGGTCGTGGGCGTCGTCCACATGGTCGCCGTCGCGGTCGCGGTCTGCGCGCTCTGCTGTCGCGGCAGTGTCGGCAGTGTCGGCAGTGTCGGCAG
>CAIWGR010000327.1 GCA_903912275.1 uncultured delta proteobacterium | reverse complement strand
CCCACCTTCGACATCTACGTTTCGGCGACCGGCAACGCGAACATCATCACCGCCGCCCACATGGCCGCGATGAAGCACAACGCCATCGTCTGCAACATCGGCCACTTCGACAACGAGATCGACATGGCCGGCCTCGAAGCTCTCCGCGCCACCGGCGACGTCGAGAAGATTGAGGTCAAGGCGCAGGTTCACGAGTGGCGCTTCACCAAGACCACCCATGGTCCCAACGGTGGTGGTCACTCCATCATCATCCTCGCCGAAGGCCGCCTCGTGAACCTCGGCTGCGCCACCGGCCACCCGAGCCTCGTCATGAGCGCCTCCTTCACCAACCAGGTCCTCGCCCAGCTCGAGCTCCACAAGAACGCCGAGTCGCTCGGCCTCTCGGTCGTCACACTCCCGAAGGCGCTCGACGAGATGGTTGCACGGCTCCACCTCGCCAAGTTCGGCGCCAAGCTCACGCAGCTCTCCGCCTTCCAGGCTGACTACATTGGCGTCCCCGTTGAAGGCCCCTTCAAGGGCGAAGCCTACCGCTACTAGGCCGCGTGCAACCCGCTGCGGCAAGCATGTCGGAGCGCCCGCTCATCGTGGTGCTCCACTGGGGTGACCTCTCCCAGACCGCCGCCTGTGTCGCCTCGTTGGCACAACAGACGGCCGCCGCAGACCTGCTCCTCATCGACAACGGCGGTGAGCCCGATGCCACCGCCGCGCTCCGCACGATGGCTCCGGCCGCCGCCGTAGAGCGCAGCGACACCAACCTCGGGGTCGCCGGCGGCCGCAACCTCGGGCTCGAGGCGGCGCTCGCGGAGCAGCGGCGCTGGGTCTTCCTCTTCGACAACGACGCAGTCGCTGCGCCAGACCTGCTCGAGCGGCTCCTCGCGGCTGCCGAACGCCATCCCAACGCGGCTCTCTTCGGTCCCAAAATCCTCGACATCGACCAGCCCCAGCGCCTCGTCCGCGCGGGCGGCGGCTCCTGGCGCCGCAACTACCTCTCGAGCCTCGGCGAACTCTCGCGCAAACTCGGCCGCCACCTCCCTGCAGAACTCTCGCTGCTGCTCGACAACGCGCGCGGCGAAGGCCAGCCCGACGACGGACGTTTCGACGATGCTCCACAGGCCGGCTTCCTCACCGGCGGCGCCCAGCTCATCCGCGTCGATGCACTCCGGCAGGTGGGCCTCCTCGACCCCGAGTTCTCCCCCTACGGCGGCGAAGACATCGAGTTCTGTGCCCGCCTCGAACAGGCCGGCTGGCAGCTCCGCTATGTGCCCGAGGCCCGCTGTTTTCACCCCGGCCCCGGCAGCTACCGCGACCCCTACCGTCGCGCCTTCTACAACACCCGCAACATGCTGCTGCTCGCCCGCAAGCGGCTTGGTGCAACCGAGTTCTACGGCCGCTACCTCCCCGACCTGCTGCTGGTCACGCTACCCCTCAAGCTCGCCCATGCGGGCCTCGCGGGGAGCAGCGAACAGCTCCGCGGCATCAGCGATGCTCTGGCCTGGACGGTGCGCGACGCGGCTGCACGAGGCATCCGCATCCGCACCCCGCGCGACTAGCCGCGGCCTGCCAGCGTTGCTTCCCGGATGCGAAAGCTCGGCGCCGCCACCGAACGCCGCCGGTCGATGTCGCTGCCGAGCAGGTCGATGGTCGAGAAGAGCTCGCGGAGGTTGATCGAGAGGGTCACCTCCGACACCGGCGCGCCCAGCTTCCCATGCTCAATCATGCGACCAAAGGCGCCCCGACTGAAGTCGCCCGTCGAGGCATTGAAGCCGAATCCCATCATGCCCTCGCAGAAGAAGCCATGCGGGGTTGCCGCGATCATCCCCTCCTGGCTCACCGTGCCCGGCCGCAGCGACAGGTTGAAGGCCGTCTCGCCCGGCGACCCGCTCGATGGCCGGCTCGCATGGCCCGTGGGCTTCATGCCCAACTTGCGGGCGGAGTAGCTGTTGAGCGCGAAGGTGGTCAGCCGGCCGCCCTCGATGAAGGTGGTCGGCGCGGTTGCGGCACCCTCGCCATCGTAGGGTTTCGAGCCGGGGCCGCGGAGCAGCAGCGGGTTGTCTTCCAGGAAGATGTTGTCGCCCACCACCAGCTCGCCGAGCAGGTCGGCAAGGAAGCTGCTGCGCCGCT
>CAIWGR010000326.1 GCA_903912275.1 uncultured delta proteobacterium | reverse complement strand
TGCGGCGCAGGGGCTGACCGCCGCCGACCTTGCGGTGGCGACGGTCTTCACCACGGCCGATCCCGTCTCCGAGACGCGCGCTCTCTATGCTGCAGTGACCGACCCCGCGCAGACCGCGGAGCCTGAGGTAACCGCCTTTGCACGCTCGGATGCCGAGAGCCGGCCTACCTACGAGGTCTGGCTGGGCAACTATCAGACGCCCATCTTCATGGCGGGGCAGACACCCTACACGGCGGCGGGCGGTGCGATCTCGTTCGGGCAGGATGGTCGGCCGGCGGTGGTCCGGTATGAGTCGGTGCCCTTCTCCATCATGTATCCTGCGGGGCAGCCGGGGCCCTTCCCTGTGCTTGTCTGGATTGATGGTACGGGTGCGGACCAGCTCTCCCACCTGCGCTCCAAGCCGGCGCAGCGTGCGATCGAGCGGGGCTTCGCGGTGGCGAACTTTCAGCCGCAGTTTCATTCCGGGCGCTCCGGTCCGTCGGCCGATGAGGTCTTCAGCACCTTCAACTACACGAACCCGACAGCGGGTCGGAATGTGTTCCGGCAGCAGGTGGCAGACACGAGCTACTTCGTGCGTCTGCTCGAGCAGGCGTCGACGCGGCTGCCGGGGATTCCTGCGCTCGACCTCCGCCGGCTGGTCTACGGTGGTCAGTCGCAGGGGTCGGATGTGGGCGCGCTGGTCGCCGGCATTGATCCGCGGTTTGTGGCCTTCGGGCTCAACGGCGTGGGAGCCTATCTCTCGATGACGATTGTGGAGCGGACCGATCCGGTGGACATCGCGCAGCTGATCCAAGGGCTGGTTGGCACGCAGTCGGAGCTCGACCGCTTTCACCCGATTGTGCAGCTGGCGCAGCTCGGCGCCGATGTCGTGGACCCGCACAACTATGCGCGCTGGTGGCGGGGTTGGCAGGGTCATCCCGCGGGCACGAGCGTCTACATGACCAACGGCTATCTCGACCATACGACGCCCTGGGTCTCGATGAACGCGCTGCTCATCTCTGGCGACGGGATTCCGATTTCACCTGCGGGCTGGGACTTCGACCCATCGCGCGTCTGGCAGACACTGGAGGGTCCGCTGCCGATGCGCGGAGAGCGGCTCGGGCAGGATGGCACGCCGCAGACCATCGCCATGTACATGGACGGCGCAACGGGCCACTTCACCATCTATGACAAGGCGCCGGTGATGGCCTCGATGGCAGACTTCTGGCTGTCGGCGCTGAGCGGCACGCCGACGATTCCCGACTTCTAGGCGCGGACGGCAGCGCGGCGGAGGCGGTCGTTGATGGCGCGTCCCAGTCCGCTGTCATCGCAGGTCAGGATGCGGAGTTCAGAGGCGCCCGAAGCGTCGGCTTCGCGGAGGGCGGCGAAGAGGCTTGCTGCCGCCTCTGTGAGACTGCCGGAGGGGGCCAGCGCCCGTGTCGAGAGGTTGCCCTTGCGATGGGCATCGGGGATGGAGCCAGCGATGACGATGAGGGCGGCGGTTGCTGCTGGTTCGGGGAGCTGGTCTGCGCGGTCAAAGAGGCGGAGCGGGGTACGGGTGGCGTAGTGGCGGGCGAGCTGACCTGGCGCGAGCGGGCGTTCGAGGACGCGGGCGCCCTCTCCTACAGCTCCGCAGAGCGCGGCGATCTGCTCCCGGGTGATGGCCCCATGGCGGAGGATGATGGGCCGACCTTCCTCGAAGGCGACGACGGTGCTCTCGAGACCGTGGGCGCATGTGCCGCCGTCGAGGACCGCGTCGATACGGCCGTCGAGCCCATCGAGGACGTGCGCTGCGGAGGTCGGGGAGACGAAGCCGAAGAGGTTGGCGCTGGGCGCGGCGAGGGGCAGGCCGACCCGCTCGAGGAGCTGTCGTGCGACGGGGTGTGCGGGGACGCGGAGTCCGACTGTCGGGAGCTCAGCGGCGACGATGTCGGGGATGATCGCGGCGCGCGGCAGAACGAGCGTGAGTGGTCCGGGCCAGAAGGCTGCAGCGAGTCTGCGCGCGGCGTCAGGGACCGAGGTTGCGAGCGCAAAGGCCTGTTCTGCAGATGGCAGATGGACGATGAGCGGGTCGAAAGAGGGGCGTCGTTTGGCCTCGAAGATGCGGGCAACCGCGACCGGGTTGAGGGCGTTTGCGGCGAGCCCGTAGACGGTCTCCGTAGGCATGGCGACGAGCCCTCCGCTGCGGAGGATGGTGGCTGCCGCGTCGAGGCCCTTTGGGTCGGGTGCGAGCTGGCGTGTCATGGGTTTGGCTCTTCTGCGGAGGCCGCTGCAACGCGCCGCGAAATGGCCTGCGTGATGGGCTGCAGGATGGGGAGCAGACCGATACGCTGGAGCTTCTGGTAGGTGGGCATGAGGAGCGCTGCTGCGAGGGCCTCCTGTTCTGCATCGATGGCCAGGAGCGCGAGTTCGCCCATGAGGCGGACGAACCTGTGGTGGTCGATGCGCTGCTCTGCATCTTCGTGGAGCGCCGAAGCGGCGAGCTGAGATGCGAGCGTCCAGTTGTGTTCAATCGCCGCGAGCAGCGCCTGTTCCGCGCGCTCGAT
>CAIWGR010000325.1 GCA_903912275.1 uncultured delta proteobacterium | reverse complement strand
CGAAACGGTGGTGGAGAGGACCACCTCGTAGCCGCCGACGATGGCGAAGTTGGCGTCGTCCGCACCGAGCGTGAGGCCCGTAGGCATGGCGTAGGCCTCCTGGCTGGCAGCGATGTGGATCTGGCGGATCTTCGTCGAGGAGAGGAGGGCGCGCTGCGCGATGAGCTCGAAGGCGACGCGCAGGCTGCCGACCGGGTTGTTCGTGGTGCCGAGGGCGGTCGGACCAAAGGTGGGGCTGGCGACGGAGCCCGCCGCGCCGGCCCGGTTGGCACCGGCTGTCTTCACGAAGATGGCCTCGGTGACCTTGCCGTCGATGCCGTCGCAGTTGGTGTCGAGAAGGTTGGGGTCGTTGAAGAGGTCGTCGGCCGAGGGCGTGGGGCCCAGGCAGGCGGCGCCGCCGGCGGAACACTGCCAGGTCCCCGTGGCGCAGACACCGAGCGCGCCGGCGACGGTGCAGCTGTCGCCAATGATGCGGAGTGTGCCGGCGGCATCGTAGAGTCGGCCACCGACAGCGAGGTTGTCTGTTGTGCCGTCGCAGTTGTTGTCGATGCCGTCGCAGCTCTCCGTCGTCGGCAGCGAAGCGCCGCAGATGAGCCCCTCGGTGCCGGGTCCACACAGGCGGAAGCCGTTGCGGCAGGCGCCGAGCACGGTCACATTGCTCGACGCCACGGTGCAGGCCTGCCCGACGCCCACGACAGACTCGTCGCCCTGCCCGTTGCAGTCGTTGTCGTAGCCGTCGCAGACCTCCGTCTCGCCGGGGTTGACGCAGTCCTGGGTGTCGTCGCAGTCGTCGCCGTAGGGGCCCGTACGGAGCACGCGCACAGCGGCGCAGCTGCTGCCGTCGCGGGGGTTGACGGCGGTCACACCGAGGCCGTCGCAGTCAAAGAGCAGATCGCTTGCGGTTGCCAGGGCGTCGCCGTGACCATCGCTGTCGCAGTCGCGGATGCTGAGCGAGGCGCGGCCGTCGATCTGGGTCTCGCAGCCGTCGCCGGCGGTGGGCGAGCTGCTGCAGTCGGCGCGCAGATCGGGGTAGTCGCAGGAGGGGCGGCAGGCCGAAATGTTGCCAAAGGCGCCGCCCGTGCTGGTGACCTCGCAGGTGCGACGGGAGGCTGCCTCGCCCACACCTTCGGAACCACCGCAGGCGTTGAAGCAGCCGTTGCAGTGCTCGGCACCGTAGATGAGGTTGCCGTCCTCGTCTGTCACGCCGATCTGCTCCTTGTCGTCGCCGATGCCGTTACAGTTGGCATCGAGGTTTGCGCCGCAGGAGCCGGGGAAGGCATGGTCGGGCTCGGCGGCGTCGAAGTAGATGTCTGCCTCGGTGTCGTTGCAATCGACCGCGGAGGCGCCGCCGGCGGCTGTGCAGCCGCCCAGGCCCACGCCGTCGCCGTCGCGATCGAGGCAGCTGGTGCAACTGCCGAGGGTGGGGAAGCAGAAGGTGCCCTCTTTGGGAGTTCCGAGCTGGGCCTCGCCCGTGCCCGGGATGCGGCAGGCGAAGCCGGTGGGGCAGGCATTGGCCGAGGCGGTGTTGCAGGCCACGAGGCAGTGGCCGGTACGCTGGTCTGCGGCCTGATCGGAGTAGAAGGCGTCGTCGATGCAGGCCGAGCTGTTCTCGCACTTGTCGGTGGCGGAGCAGCTGTCGCAGAAGTCGGGGGTGTAGGCGGCGGCCCGCTCGAAGGGGGGGCGGCAGAGGGAGCCATAGGCGGGGCCGGCGGCGAGCTCGGCGGTGTTTGGGCTGAAGGG
>CAIWGR010000324.1 GCA_903912275.1 uncultured delta proteobacterium | reverse complement strand
CAGCGCCGTGACCAGCGCGCCAACCACCTTGAGCGTCAGCGCGGTCCCCATCACCCGCCCCTCATCCTCGGGTTGTTCCGAGATGAGCCGCACGGCAACAAGGTCCATCCCCATGTTGGCGGCGATGGCAAAGAGCGACAGCATCGCGCCGCCCCAGCTCAGCGCGCCAAGGTTATCGGGGCCGAGGTGGCGCGCCACCAGCGCCGACATCAGGACCGAGACAACGCCTACGACCGCCCGCTCGATGAACTGGTGGCCGATTCCCTCTGCGATTCGACCCGGTCGCGGTCCGTTGTTGGCCTGCGGCTCCAATTTCCGTTCCTTCGCATCGCTGTGTCGGCTAACCTGCGGGTGAGCCGTGCGCTCTTCTCCCCAAATGCTCTGCCCGTCAAGGGGCGGCTCTCACCTGCGGCCAGCACCATGGATGCATCAATCAGCGCTCTTCCCTCCGCAGCCGACCTCAAAGCACAGTTTGAGCGGGACGGCTTTGTCATCTTGCGTGGCGCCCTCACCCCGGAGGAGACGGCCCGCGGGCGGGCCGCCTTCGAGGCCATGGCGCCGCACATCGACAAGAACCCCAAAGACCTGCTCTCCAACTACTACCTGCCCCACCGGCCCGACCAGGGCGTGCTCTACGACCTCTACCAGCGCAGCCCCGCCTTCGCCGCGCTGGCCCGCACGCCGGCCATCGTGGACGGCATCGCGGCCATCTACGGGCCCAACTTTTATCTCTACGAAAACAGCCTCGTCTATAAGCCGGCGGGCCGCTCCAACGCTGTGCATTGGCACCAGGATTTCATGGACCGCCCCAACGAGCCCGTGAAGGTCGTCGCCTGGATGGCGCTCGACGACGTCACCGAGGCCAACGGCTGCATGTATGGCGTTCCCGGCAGCCACAAGCTGGGCTTCCTCAAGTCTGAGCGGGTTGCCGGCGAGACCCACCACACCCGCCTCGTTCTCGACGGCGTCGACCTCTCCGCCGCCATTCCCCTCGAGATGAAGTCGGGCGACGTCCTGCTCTTTCACCAGCTCCTGGTGCACTCCTCGCGCGAGATTGCCCTGGTCACCAACCGGCGCGCCTACCGCGTCTCCTACCAGAGCATGGATGTCTCCTACACGCCGCGCGGGACCCCGATCGTCATCTCGCTCCGCGACCCCGCGGTGCTCGATCGCCCCTTCGCCGATGCCCACCCCGAGATCTCCCTCCGCGGCAGGCTCCGGCGCTTCGGCCACAAGGTGGTCGACCGGCTGCTTTGAGCCGAGAAGCGACGCCCAGCGAGGGGACCGGTAAGCCCCTCTTCTTTGGCGGGCTTACGGAGCTCCGCGCCCTCGCCGCAGCCGCCGTCGTCGTCACCCACGCCGAGTATCTGCGCGCCTCCTGGGGCCTGCAATCAGGCCACGCCTTTGCCCCGGTCGCCAACCTCGGCACCCACGGCGTCACCCTCTTCTTCTGCCTCAGCGGCTTCCTCATCACCTCGCTGCTGAGCGTCGAGCAGGCGCGGACGGGTCGCATCGATATCCGCCGCTTCTACCTGCGTCGCGCACTCCGCATCTGGCCACTCTACTTCCTCACCATCGCCATCGGCCTCGTCGTGGCACCGGCGCTGTTGCCCAACCTCGGGTTTCGCGACGTGGGCGAGCTTCTGCACACCCACTATCCCTGGCTCCTCGCCTTCATGCTGCCCAACCTCGCCATCGTGCGGTACGGCAGCCTGCTTGGCCTGAGCGTGCTCTGGTCGGTCGGTGTCGAAGAGCAGTTTTACGCGGTCTGGCCATGGGTCGTTCGCCGCTTCCATCGCATCCTCCCGAGACTGGTTGCGGCGGCGCTTCTCCTGGCCCCGGTCGTCCGCTGCTGCCTGGCCGCGATACTGCCGCCCGAGGCGGAGAGCGGCTCAATGCGCCCGCTGCTCGCCCTGGCACGGCTCTTCCCCGTCGAGAGCCTAGCGGCGGGCGCGCTCCTCGCGCT
>CAIWGR010000323.1 GCA_903912275.1 uncultured delta proteobacterium | reverse complement strand
GGTGAGCATCGGCTTGGCTGCACCAGTGTCCTTGGGCGCCATCGTAACGCGGAGGTCGATACCATCCTTGGCCATCCGAACCGAGGCGCCTACCAGTCCTCCGGACTTTACGATGGGCGCCATCTGCTGCTGCAACATGCCGAAGTCGGGCGGCGGCGTGCCGTCCTTGCGATCGCTCACATCGTACCATCCGAAGACGGAGTCACCCTTCGCATCCTCGAGGATCTTGGCCACAAGCGGGTCAGAAGCGGCATGTTTCGCCGTGGCAGCGAGCTCCGATGCCATCGCCGACTCGCAGCTGTTCGTCGTGGGGCAGACGATGATGCGGACGAGACCCTTGTCGATGTTGATGTAGGCCTGTCGCGTCTCCGGCGCCTTGGTGGTGTAGGTCTTGAAGGCTAGCCCGCCAACCGTCGCCGGCTGGGGATTGGCGACGTAGTTGTAGGGCTGGTGGGTGAGCACCCGCTCCACTTCGGTCGTGAACTTGTCGCCATCGTCGATCCAGAGCATCGCGAGGTTGGCACTGCCAATCTGCGAAAACGAAACGCCACTCGTCTCCGGGATGCCCCATTTTGCGAGAGACGCGGCATCGCCAAGGTCGGCGCCGATTGTGTTCTTGAAGTCCTGGTCCATCACGCGAAAGCCAGAAATCGCGGCGCTGAGCGGTCCGCGAATGCTGCCGTACCCCTTGGTGAAGGCCGCCGCATTCGGGATGACCAGAGCCCAGCGGGTGCTTGCAGGCATGTGGTCCAGAAGCGAAGCTGAGACCGCCGCCGCTGTCGCGGGGGCATCGGGCCAGCCTGCCGTCTTGCTCTTGTCCGAAGAGCAACTGCTGCACCCGGTTGTATGCAACAGAAGCGAACTAACGCCGATAAGTGCGAGGGAGGAGACAAAGCGCATGACAAGACCTAGCGTTTGGGCCAAAATACACCCGCGCGCAATAGCGTGACCGCATGGGAAGTCAACGAGCCAGCCTCCTCGCCTTGGCCCTCGACTTCAGGAGTTTGACCGTGTTTATCGAACTTACGATTCGCAATTTTGTTCTCATCGACGCCGTTACGCTCTCGCTCGGCTCGGGGCTGACGGTCCTCACGGGTGAGACCGGCGCCGGAAAATCCATCCTCTTCGATGCCATGCACCTCCTGCGCGGCACCCGTGCCAGCGCTGAACTCGTGCGCTCCGATGCCCGTGAGGCTTCGGTTAGCGCCACGCTGGCGGTCGCGCCGGCGCTTCGTCAGCGGGTCCATGACCTGCTCGACGCATCCGGCATTCCTTTCACCGATGAACTCATCGTCCGCCGCTCTGTCAGCAGAGAGGGACGGAGCCGCGCCTTCATCAACGATGTTGCCGTCACCGTTTCGCTGCTTGAGCGCGTGGTAGGCGAACATGTCGAAATGATTGGCCAGAACGAAGGTGCCGCGCTGGCGCGCCGCGACGTTCAGCGCGACCTGCTGGACGCATACGCGGGCCATGAGGCCATGCGCCAGGCCGTCGCGCTCGCCCATGCCACGCACCGGCTTGCCCTGTCTGAACTAGCCCGTATCGAGAGCGTCGCCCGAGAGCGCCAGCAACGGCTCGAGTATGTGGGATTCCTGCTCGAAGAGCTCGAGGCCCTACGACCCGTCGCTGGCGAATTCGAACAGCTCGAGTCCAAGCTGGCGCGTGTACGGCATGCAGCAAAGCTCGGGGAGGGCGTAGGGCGCGCTGCAACGCTTCTCTCGGAGTCTGAGCCGTCCGCATCTGACCTCCTTCGCCAGAGCCGTCATCTTCTCAGCAAACTGGCCTCGGTCGACGAGTCGCTGGGCTCCTACCTCCCTCGGCTCGACGCGCTCGCCTCCGAACTCGATGGTGTCGCAGACGACCTCCGAGGCTACCTCCTCGACATCGAGGGCGTAGACGATGTTGACCAACTTGAAACGCGGCACGAACAGATCCGTAAGCTCGCACGCAAGCACGCGCTCGGACCTGAGGAACTCATCGGCCGTCTCGATTCACTTCGCAGCGAGCGAGACAGCCTCATGGGCGTCGAGGCTGCGCTCGCCGGCGCCTCGCAGCGCGTTGTCGAGACGTCGAAGACCCTCCAAGAGGCAGGCCGTGTGCTCGCCGAGGCACGCAGGGCCGCTGCTCCGCTAGCAGCAGCGGCGCTTCAGGCTGCAGCACGGCCGCTTGCCCTTCCGCATGCTACCGTCGAACTCCGTGTCGACGCCCTCGCAGACGGATTCGTTGCGGAGCATGGCGCCGATGAGGTGGAGATTCTCTTCTGTGCCCATCCCGGCGACAAGCCGCGGCCGCTCGGCAAGGTCGCCAGTGGCGGCGAGATTTCCCGTCTGATGGTCGCCTTCAAGAGTGTCCTGCTGCGTGGTGACCCGGCGGTCATCTACCTGTTTGACGAAGTGGATGTTGGCATCGGCGGCGCTACCGCCGAGACGCTCGGAGGGCTCCTGCGCGCGCTCGGTCGCGACCGTCAGATCTTCGCCATCACCCACATGCCTCAGGTCGCAGCCTACGGTCAGCATCACCTGAGGGTTGAGAAGGAGGTCGTCGAAGGGCGCACGGTTAGCCAGATAGCGACGCTCGACGAGGAGGGTAGGGTAGAGGAGCTCGCCCGGATGCTCGGAGGAACCACGAAGTCGGCTGCCGCTCGAACGGCCGCCCGTGAACTCCTGGCAAGAGGTGCGCTTGCTGGCGGGTGACCAGTTCACGCGCGGGCTGCTGAGACGGCGCATCCGTCGCGCGCCGCGCCGGCGGAGCAGGCTCTGGTTTGCCGTCATGGTTTCGGCTGCGATCCTGCTGGGGCTCGTTGTCGGGCGCCTCTGGACCCATCGCGGCGGAGAAGTCGAAGAAGCGCCCGTGGCGTCTGGCTCACCGATGATTGCGCTTGTTGCTCCAAAAATTCGTTGGGCCGTCAACGGTGCACCGGAGGACCGCTTTGTTGCGGGCTCGACTCCTGCAGTCACTGACCTGCAGCCAGCCGGGACCATTGAACCCGGGCAGACGCTCTTCTCGGCGCTGACCGAGCGAGGCGCAGCCCCTGCTTCGGCGCAGCGCGCGCTCGTCGCCCTCTCCGCAAAGTTCGACTTCCGACGTTCCCGTGTCGGCCATACCTGGGAGGCCAGCCTGCAGTCCGATGGAACCGTCGTGGCGCTCAGGTACCGGACCTCGCCGGAACGGTATCTCGAGGCAACCCTCGGCGGCGATGCAAGGTTCACGGCGATTGATGTTCATGTCCCCGTCGAACGTCGCACGCAGGCTGTCTCGATACCCATCATCGGGTCGCTGTGGGAGTCGGTCGAGGCCGCCGGCCTTGACGCGCAGCTCGCGCAGTCGGTCGCTTCGGTCTTCCAGTGGGACATCGACTTCAGCCAGCAGCTCGTCGTCGGAGACGCCCTGCGCGTCGTATACGAACGGCATTTTCTCGACGGAAAGCCCTATCGGCTGGGAGATGTGCTCGCTGCCGAATACCTGGGCGCGCGAGGTGTGTGGGTTGCCTTCCGAAGTCCCGAGGAGGAGGGGGCAGACTATTTCAACGCCAAGGGCGAGTCGCTCTCCAAACTCTTCCTTGCGGCTCCCTGCCGTTATCGCCGCATCTCGAGCAAGTTCGACCCGAATCGTCTTCATCCTCTGCTCAAGATTCGCCGGCCCCACCTCGGCGTCGACTACGCCGCGCCGACCGGCACGCCCGTCCGAGCGGTTGCAGACGGTGTCGTCGGCTTCGTCGGTCCAAAGGGAGGAAACGGCAACCTCGTCAGCATCAAGCACGGGTATGGCTACGAGTCCGGCTATGCTCATCTCTCGCGCTTTGCACGAGGTCTGAAGGCGGGGCAGCGCGTGGAGCAGGGGCAGGTCATCGGTTTCGTCGGAAGCACAGGCCTGTCGACGGGCGCACACCTTCATTTCGGCCTCAAGCACGACGGGAAGTTTGTCGACCCGCTCGAACGTCGGGAGATCCGCATGCCTGCGCTCAAAGGCAGGCAGCTCGCCGCCTACGCACGGCGCGTTGGAGCACTGCGAGATCTCCTCGACAAGATCGCTGTCACCGCGCCCGCAGTTGCGCCGAGCACGCCGACGGACCCATCGCAGCCCGCGGCTGCCTCGTGGGACGAATCAGGGGATTTCTGAGATGCAGCGCCCGGCCGATGAAGATGAGGCAAGGGCCTTCCCGCTCCGAATCCGCCTGCGCGCTGCCGTAGCAGCCTCGATGCTGTTCGCGATTGTCGGAGGCTTTGCCTTCCTCGGGCTGCTTCGCCTGTCTTCGGTGAAGGTCTTCAAGTCCATCGTCGTCTTTGGGGAAGTTGCGCCTTGGCCCGATGCCGCGTCTCCACTCGCTGTCGCTGTCCGAACGCTCGAGAGCGGCCGCGTTGCGGCGCCCGACAAGACGGGGCTCGTCATCGGCGACCGATCGTTGGAGTCCACGTTTGTTTCAAAGGAGAGCATCGCGTTCGCTCTACCCGCTGATGCCAATACGGGGCCTGTGCAGGGC
This sequence comes from uncultured delta proteobacterium, assembly GCA_903912275.1. Lineage (GTDB taxonomy): Bacteria > Myxococcota_A > Bradymonadia > REDH01 > REDH01 > CAIWGR01. The sequence goes on along the minus strand of CAIWGR010000323.1, from coordinate 6,534 downwards.
AGGGCAGAAGCTACGGCGCTGATGCTCGATGCGCCGCCACTGCCCTTCGTGATCCGGCCTACCGCAGTCGCGCCAGCGGCGATCAGTCCGACGGCGATGGTAGGCCTCGGTCGCCTCATCCGCAGTGCGCCGCAGCCGCGCGACGAGGCCGCTGCCCCCGTCGTCGGTCAGGCGTCGCCCCCCTGTGGAGATCTGGTGAGCGTCATCCCGGTTGGTGGTGTGGCCCAGCAGTTTCTGACGTCAACGCTGCTGGTGCGGCTCACCGACGCAGCCGGCGTCGCGCGGACCTCAGTTGCGATGGAACTTCTCGGAACCCGGCTCGGAGCGCCGCCGGCGCCGCGTGCGGTTGCTCCGACCTCAAACTTCGGCTTGGCCGAACTGTCGGCTGCCCTCGACGGCGAGACCTCCTACCTGCTGCGCTGGCGATGCGGGGCGACCGAGGTCACCGCCCCATTGCAGATGCAACTGCTCAGCGATGGAATGGTCGCCTCTTGGCTGCCTGCCGCTGCAGCGATGCCATCGCCGCTGCGCATCGCAACAACCGAACTTCGAGAGCATGCGACGTGGCAGGCAGACCTCTTTTGCGCCGGTCGCTGGACAGCGACAGCGATGTCGGAACTGCCGGGAGGATCCAGCCAGATCGAGGTCATTTTGCCGCGCAGCGTTGCCGGCCAACTCTGCCTGTTTCAGGCGTCGAACCAGCCCTACCTCCTCCATCCGCAGCAGGCCTCTACCTGGCTACTCCCTGCGCAAGAGGGCGCAGAACTGAGGGCAGGCGCGCTCGCGCTCTTCGATGCGATGCAGCAAGCTGCCGGAGGCCAACTTGCACCGCAACTCGGCGCCAGCACACGTGACCTGCTCGCGGCATCTGACGACGCGACACTCCGCGCCGGACTTCGCTGGATGCTCTCATGGCTTCCGCGCCGGTTTGAGCAGCGGCCCCTCCTCGCCGACTCGCGGGAGCGCGACCTCGCTGCCGCCTCGGCACACACGAGGCTTTGGGGAACGCGGTTCAGAATCGCGCTCGCTACCGCCGTCGCAGGCCTCGTGATGATCTGGGTCCCCGTTTCGATAGCCAGACTGCTCGCCGACGACCGCGCTGCGCGTATCGTCTCGGAAGAGGTTGCGGACGGTATCGAACGCGGCCCAAGGCTGACCAGGTCCCGCTCGACCATCGCGCTGCTCCTGATCGCGGTCTTGCTTGCACTCGCGGCACTGTTGGCGCTGGTATGGGTGGTGGCCTGACGGTGTCGGGCGTCCGAGGCCATCGGCTTGCTTGAAAGTTCAAGCGGGATCGGCAAGAGTGATGAGACGGCTGAACTGTGAGCAGGGAGTGATAGAATGACGAAGCCAACTTGGTACCGAGCGTTGAGCCTCGCCGGCCTCGCAGGGATCTGCTGTTTTTCCTGCGCGGAGCACCCAGTGACGCCGCTGTCCGAGGCATTCGACCGCTGGCATGTCGAAGAGAGCCAGCCGCTCGGAACCAACCGCGTCGATGTCCTCTGGGTCGTAGATAACTCCAGCTCCATGCTCGACGAGCAGGCGCAGCTTGGTCGCGAGTTTGCCTCATTCGTCGATGCACTCAGCGTACTTGGCGCCGATGTCCACCTCGCTGCGGTCTCCACCGACATCAGCGAAGCCGGTACCTTTCGCAGGGGCCCAGGTGATGTCATCGCCAAGGGCTGCTTCAGTCCGCCAGACGACCTTGCCTCCTGCGGTCAAAGAGACCCCGTCCTTCGGACTTCAGACTACAAGGTCGACCCGAACGACCCGGGCAGCGCCATTGATGCGACGCGCCTTGCGGCGGACTTCCGCTGCCTCGGCCAGACGGGTGATTGTGGCGAGCCCATCGAGATGGGCCTCGATGCCGTCCGTCTTGCACTCAGCCCGGAGAACCTCGCCGGCCCAAACCAGGGCTTCCTGCGCGACGACGCCTACCTGGTTGTCATCTTCCTCTCGGATGAAGACGACTGCTCGCAGAATGGGGCGTCTACCTCGGGCGGAGACAGCGCCTGCTACGCTGCCAACCGCACGCTCCCAGGTGTCGAACTCTATCTCGACGCCCTCGTCCGCGCGAAGACCCGTCCGGGTCAGGATACTTCTGTACCCGACGAGCGCGCTGAGGTTTTGAGCCGCATCTTCGTTGCCGGTATCATCGGCCCCGACGCCGGCCCCCTGACGGAGAACGGTCGAGACCACCCCCTCGCCTGCACCCGCGAGACCACCGAAGGAAGCGGCGCGTCAGCAGAGACCTCCCTCTCGACTGGCTACGATGGCAAGCGGTACCGTGAACTCATCGGCAACTTCGGTGCTCGCGGCCTGGAGCAGAACATCTGCGCCGGCGAGTATGCATCGGCTCTCACCCAGATCAGCGATGTCATCGGCCGTAACCTGAATCTGCGCTGCCTGCAGGACCCACCCCTGACCTGCCAGACCGATGCGGACTGCGCGCTGGGCGAGGCCTGCGTAAACCCGGGTGACCCCACAATTCCCCCCAAGGTCTGCTCCGGTTTCGAGGTGACGGTTGCGCTCAAGAACCCAGAGCAGTCGAACTTCACCGCGCTCGTTTCTGCTGGCACCGCTGGAGATTCAGAGTCGCTTGGCTCGGGCGATGCTGCAATCCCTTCGACGGCTCAGTATGTGGTCGATTACGACGCCACCAGCTGCCCCAATAGCATCGGTTTCCGGTTCATCACGCCGTCCTCTGTATCCGAGGCTGACAAGCCGCTCGTCATCCCTGCGCCCGGTGCGATCTACCGCGCAAACTACCCCGTTCCGTCGGCTCCGTAGTCAGCGAACCACGCACCAGGGTTGGCGATACCTTCCTACCGTTTGCTCCGACGGTGCCATGAGGCTGCCCGGAAGCCCGAGATGGACCTCTCTGGAAGGGCAGTCAGACGACAGGCCTCATCAACGTAGGTCATGTCGCCAGCGACCGAGCACGAACGCAATCCGACCTTCGCGTCAACGCTGACGCCCCGCGCTCTGCGGAACCGCTCGTCGCACCCTCGTCTGGTTCGTCTGCTACTTCTTCTCGTCCGAGCCGCCAGAGCGACGCTCGAGGCTCGAGGCCTTCTGCAGCGCGCTCTGCGCCCACGGATGGTAATCATAACGTTGAGCAAATCCGCGATAGACGGAGGCGCTTTCGGCGTTGCGGCCCGATCGCTCCAGACACTCTGCCCGGTGATAGGTCGCCAGAATCGTGTCGTTCCGCGTGAGCGTGTTCGACTCAATCACCGCCGCGTAATGCGGCTCCGCAGCCGACCAGTCGCGGAGGTGGTAGAGTGACTCCGCCAGCTGAAACCGCAAGTTGGGTGTGTAGGTTGCCTGTTCTACGTTTGTGAGTGAGCGGAGAAGGGCGTCGCGGGCCCGCTCCCAACTCTCCGCCTTCGCAGCCTTGATACCCTCACGGTAGGCATCTTGCGCAACCTCTTGCCGGGTGCGGTCGACCTCGCGGCGAAAGAGCTCCAAGGTAGCACGGTCGGTGAGTCGACCCTGAATCGCCGCAAACCGCTCGACAACCTCGTCGCGCCGACCCGACTGAAGCAGTTCAAGGAAGGCGTAGCTCTCGCGTTCAGACTGACGCCTGCGTTCAATCTCCGCCTCAAGGTCGGCGAGCCGCCGCTGGTTCTGCTCCTGCTTCTCCTCGACCAGCCGGTGATCCACCTCGTTGCGCTCGATCGCTGCGCGGAAAAAGAGAAACATGCCCGCAAAACTCAACGCGGCGAACAGCACATAGGAGGCGATGGAGTTAAGCGCTGTCCGACGCTCTCCCGCCTCGAGCCGTCTGCCCAGCTGCTTCATTTCTGTCGTCAGGCCGCGCAGGGCGTGGTCGGCCTTGATGGACAGGTTGCGAGTCTCGATGAGCTCGCGCCTCATCTCATGAAGGGTCTCCTCTGCAGATTGCTGCTCATCCATGGCTGTTCTCGCTGGGCGCGGGAGGGCAGATCGGGGGCAGCGGGTCCCTCGCAACTTTCGCGTCGAGCCCTTGAAGAACGCCGATGAAACTCGATGTGATCGACACTGCGATCAGGGCGAGAAAGAAGAGGAATCCCGCCGTACGAATCCGGCGTTGCAGGGGTGTTGTTTCTGCCACAACCATCTCTTGCTCCATGAGGTAGGATGCCGTTTTACCAACTCCGGCATCCGACGACAAACTTCCCGCGGGCGCCGCCGTTTCGGACATCGGAAGCGCTTAGCTCTTTGACTGGAACGGCTGCGATGGTAGGCAGAAGATCATTGCACATATCTGCACGAACGAGGAACCATGCCTGTCCGACCCCGCGTAAGCCTCTCCGGAATCCTCATGCTGACCCTTGCAGCATGTGGCTCGTCGAGCGCAACCAACCTCGAACCGACGACAGTTGCCTCGCAACCGAAGGCTGCAGCTCCAGCCGCAGCGCCCCTGCCGAACGCAGCGCCGGCTGCCGCCGCCGCCCCCGCTGAGGCTGACACGGGCTTCAAGCTCGTTGCTCGCGTCGAAGGTGGCCCCGATGGTCGCCACCTCGTTGCTGAGGTCACCCCGGAGACAGGCTTCCACATCAACCAGGAGTTCCCCTGGTCCCTCACCATCGCACCGACATCTCCCTTTCTGGCCGGCAAGAAGCTCGTGAAGTCAGAGGCAAAGGAACTCGATGCCAACCGCGCGCGCTATGAGGTCGTTATCCCCTCAGAAGGTTCGGGTATCGTCGATGCAAGTCTGCGCCTGAGCATCTGCAATGATCGTGAGTGTCGTACCCCGTCAGCGCCCGTTAGCTGGAAACTCTGACCTTCCTCCCCGCTTTGTCCGCCACCCTCCAAAAGGTAGCCCATCGTGAAGACATACATTGGAACTCTTGCCCTCGTCGCCCTCATGCTTTCTGCGAGCGTGGCGCATGCGCTCACGCCAGAGGAGGTCTCCTCACGAATGGAGGCTGCGAGCAGCCTGCTGGCAGAACTCGAGACGCACGAACTTCGAGATGACGCGAGCCAAGATATCGCGGTGGCACGACTCGCTATCACGGACATCCAAACGAGCCTGGCGTCGGAGATGTACGGCAAGGCTGAGACCACGCTACTGACCCTCGAGGCCACGCTCAAATTGGTCAAATCCCTGCTCGACCGCGGAGAAATCGAGAGCCTCGCCGACAAGCGGGAGGCCGACAACGTGACGGTCCAGTCTCAAGCCGATGAACTCCAACTCGAACTCGAGACGACCTCCTCGCGGCGGACCGACCTGCAGAGTCAGGTTTCAGCGATTGTAGATTCCCTCGAACACGATGAAGATGCGCCCAAGAAGGGGAAGTAAGATGACCACCATCCACCAGCGAAACCACCTCTCCCGGGTTGCCCTCCCTCTCGCTTTCTCGCTTGCGCTCGTCGCCTGCGGCGGCCCTCGCCCGAAGACCGGGGATCTGGCTGAGCTCGAAACGCTCCGCGCCCGCGAGTACTCCGCAGAAATCCGGAAGCCGGCCGCCGATGAGCCCGAACCAAACCTCAAGCGCTTGCGCCAGTCGGCCAACGAACTGGTGACTCTCAGCGACGCCTACTATGATCTTTCGCTCGAGTCGTTCGATGAGCGGGACCCTGCCAACACCGATGCCCGCGCCAAAATCGCGCTCATGTACTACCGCGCAGCCGAAAACTACGCTCGGTCCGCAGACGCCCGGGTGCGCCTCAATCAGGCCAATCAGCGCTATCAGGAGCAGCTCTCCCGTCGTAACGACTACCAGAAGCGGCTTCAGAGTGAGCAGGAACTCGTGACGCTGCTCGAGACCATCCAGACCCTCTTCAAGCGCAACGAAGAGCTCCGCCGCTCTCTCGATTCCATCGAAGAGAAGGCCAAGAGCGAGTCTCGCTCCATCTACGCGCTCCAGGAGGCTCGTATCAAGAAGACGGAGGCCGAAGGGCTCAAGGCACCAGACTTTGCCGGGGCCAAGTTCAACGAGGCCCAGAACCTCCTCGCGCGCGCCGAAACACTCTACAACGACGACAAGTTCGATGACTCCTACCAGGTCGCTCTCCAGGCGCAGGAGGCTTTCAAGAACGCGAGCGATGTCTCCCGCGGGCAGTGGACGGAAGAGCAGGACAAGCTCCTCCGAAACACCGAGTCTCAGGCCATCTACGAACGCGCTCAGAAAGAGTTCGGCGTTCGGAACGCCTTCATCGATGCGCGCGGTATCGTGATCGTCACATCAGGAATCTTCGAGGGTCGTTCATCGGGCCTCTCCGACAGCGGGCGCGCGCTCCTCGACAAGATCGTGGAGATCGCAAAGCAGTTCAAGAGCCACGCCATTGTCATCGAAGGCCACACCGACGACCGCGGCAACGATGCTTCCAATCAGTCACTCAGCCAGGCGCGCGCCAGCTCGGTTCAGGACTATTTCCTGCAACGCGCCATCGCGACTGCCCGCCTCAGTGTGCAGGCGTTCGGCGAGTCGAAGCCCCGGTATCAGGGCCAGCAGGCCGCGGAACGCGAGAAAAACAATCGCGTCGAGATTATCTTCCGCGGCAAGTAGAATCCCCGCCGCGCCAGGCGCAGCCTTCAGCGCTGCG
>CAIWGR010000322.1 GCA_903912275.1 uncultured delta proteobacterium | reverse complement strand
GGGCTCCGTCACCGCAGATAACGCCTTCGGAAGCTCGGCCGCAGTGTCGGCCTTCGGCGCAACCGCCAACAAGACGCCGCTGGTCACCGACTTCACCGCCAATGTCTCGGGTGCGCTGAACATCGTCTTCACGCCAGCGCTTGTGCCGGGGCTCGGCGAGGTGGCGACCTGCGGTGCAGCGGCCAACCTGACGGCCGTCACGGTCACCGCGCGCGCCGCGGGCAGCGGCAGTTTCATCGCGGCCTCGAGCAGTTCCGGCGGCAACAGCTTCACCTGGTCGACCCTCACCGGCACCTGCTCCGACTACAAGGTGACCTACACCAACCGGCTCGGACTCGCGGGGAGCACGGTCACCTTCAGCAGCGTCTGCCGGCCGCTCGCCACGCCGGTCATCACCGTGTCGTCGCGCACCAACGTGCAGCTCGCCTGGGGTTGGACGGCCATCACCAGCGCCACCTCCTACGACCGTCGCATCGACGGCGGCGCCTCCACCAACCAGGCCGGTCTCACCGTCACCTCCGCCTCGCTGACGCAGAACACCTGCTACCTGCTCGAGGCGCGCGCCAAGAACGCCACACAGGCCTCCGCCTTCGGTGCACTCAGCGCCGCGACCCGGTTTGCCGACCCGCTCGCCAGCCAGATCAGCGCACTGACGACCCTTCCCCCAACGCTCTCCGCCGCCGTCGCAGCGACGCCCAACATGGGCGCAGTTACGGCCTGTGGCGCCTTGAGCCAGCATGACGCCGAACTCCGCGTCTATGGCTCGGGGGCGGCCTTCACCCCGTCCGACGCGCAGGGCGCCGACAAGCGCGTCGAGACCTTTTCCGCCATCACCGCCCCCGGCTTCTACGAGTTCCGGTCGCGCTACCTGAGCCACGATGGCACCGCCAACGCCGCGGGCTTTGTGACCGGCGGCCCGGTCGCCATCGGCGCGCCCACCGTGACGGCCGCAGCAGTCACCACCTCCACCATCACCTGGTCCAGCAGCGCCGTCGCCGGAGCGCAGCTCTATGACTTCGGCAACGACGGCAGCACGGTCCTTGCCAGCCCCGTCGCGGCTACCACCATCCAGTCCGGCCTCTCTGCCAACACCTGCTACAACGGCTTCGCCCGCGGCCGCCGGAATGTGGCTCCCACGCTCGCAGGAAACTGGAGCGCGGGCACGCCCAAGGCCACGCTGCTTCCCACCCCCACCTGGCCCGCCGGTGGCCCTGCCACTGCGCTCGGCGGCGGCACCGTCCGTATCGCCCCCACCGCCATCGCCGGCATGGGCGACGCCACGGCCTGTGTGGAGGCCACCAATCTCACCGCCATGCGCGTCGTCGCAACGCCCTGCGAAATCCGCCCCTCGCTCGCCGTCTCGGCGGTCGATTCCAACTGGGTTGCCTCGGGCACCTCTGACCTCGCGCTCGGCGGCCACCACTGCTGGGATCTGCAGGTGACCGCGCGCAACCGCGATGGCGTCGAGACCGCGCCAAGCGTGGTTAGCCGCTACACCTTCACAGAGCTTCCGCCGCCCACCAATCTGGCGCAGACCAGCGCCACCATCAGCAGCGTCTCTTGGGGCTGGACCGACAATGCCCTCGTCGAAGATGGCTGGAAGCTCAGCGCGCTCGGCGCGACCGATACCACCTGCCTGAGCAGCAGCCAGGCGACGACCGGCACCGCGATCGCCTGCGACACCACCATCACCGTCGCGACAGCAGAGGAGCTGGACGGGAACTTCGCGGTGACGCGTGCAGCAGCAGCCTTCATCGACCCGCCGGGAGCCTCCTACTACCAGGGCGCCTCGAGCGCGCCGGTCACCGCCTACACCGCGGTGAGGCCGCCCGAAATCTGCGGCTGCATCGGCGGCGCCTGCACCACCTGCGCCGACTGGAGCAGCTCGCGCGACCTCTACCTCTCGCTCGTCACCTGTGACGCCGGCAATGTGAACTGCCGTTCCGCCGTGGAGGTCGCCGCACCGCCGCGCAACCCGCTCGTCGGCAAGACAGGCCTCCGCCTCACCCGCGCGCTCGTAGGCGGAGGCGCGGCTGTCACGCTCCTCGACAACGCCTGTCTCACCGGCCCCTGCACGCCCGGCGACGCGACGGGCCGTGGCTACGGCACGGCGCCCGCGGGGCTCTCTCAGCGCTACTTCCCGCTCACGCGTACCGAGGGTTTCGCCGCCGACACGGGGCTCACCTACGGCCAGAGCTACCGCTACGAGCTCACCTACTTCAACGCTGCTGGATACGCCTCCGCGGCCACCTCGTTCGTGTTCCGCGTCGGCTGCAACCTCAACGGCGACCCCGACGGCGTCTGTGGCCAGGCGCTGCCCTCAGTGCGGAGCAAGCCCAACCCCTTCGGCGCCTTCGTCCCCTATGTCGCGAGCTGCGACTACCCGGGCTACGACGGCCACGAGCGATGCGACGCGCTCGATTGGGACTGCGACGGCGCGCCCCACACCGAGGCCGGAATCGCCCTCCAAGAGGCCTGTTTCTCGCCCGGCCTCACCGACCCCACCCGCGGCGTTGGCCTCTGCACCGACGGCCTGCAGACCTGCGAGGCAACCGGAAGCTGGGGCAGTTGCAGCGGCGAAGTGACCGCCGCCGCGGAGCGCTGCGACACCGAAGATAACGACTGCGACGGCAGCTCGGACGAAGACTTCGACCTCGTCACGGCCTGCGATGGCCCCGATGCCGACAGCTGCACCGACGGCGCTCCGCGCTGCTCCGATGACGGCGCCGGGACCACCTGCGACGACCGCGGCCCGACCATCTCCTACGACTTCCGCGAGGGCGCCGGAACCTCCGCAACCGACGCCAGCGGCGGCGGGCAGCCGCTCACCCTGCTCGGCCCCACCTACCTCCGCGATGGCCTCAACGATCGGGCGCTCTCCTTCGATGGCCTCAACGACCGGGCGACGGGCGCGACCGGCGGGCTGAGCCGCAACACAGGCACAATCACCTTCTGGGCGCGGCCCGACTTCGCCCCGACCGACTCGGGCAGCCATGGCTTCTTCCAGACCGGCCTCTCCGTCAACGCCACCAACTGGATCAGCGGCTCAAAGGGCTTCGGTTCGGAGCTGCTCTTCCGCTTTGGCTCCGCCACCGGCGGCTGCTGCACCAATGACCTCAGCATCCCCGCAACAGGGCTCTGGACTGCCGGCGAGTGGACCCATTTCGCCTTCGTCTGGGATGGCTCCGCGAACCGCCTCGCACTCTTTGTAGACGGCGTCCTTGCTGGCCAGCGGACAGACGCCACCTTCGACGGCCCGGCCCTCGCTGCGACCATCGAGTTCGGCATCGGGCAGCTGGCCTGGTTTGAGGGCGACCTCGACGAGATCGCCCTCGATGGCCGCGCCCTCTCCGACGCCGAAATCGCCGCCGACGCTGCTCGGCGCGGCCTCGACACGCTTGGCGTCAATGCAGAGTTCTGCGACGGGCTCGACAACGACTGCGACGCTTCGGCAGACGAGGGCTACGCGCTCGGCACCTCGTGCGATGGTGCGGATGCTGACGATTGCAGCGACGGCATCCTCGTCTGTGCCGGCGGCCAGACCGCTGCGCTCTGCAGCGACGGCGCCTACGCGGTGCTCGACCTCAACGATCTCGTCGGCGGCCTCGCCCCGGACGACGGCGGCGACGCCCACAACGCCACGCTCGGCAGCGCAGCCACGCTCGGTAGCGATGGCGGCCACACCGCGCTCGCGCTGGGCAAACGGGCCGACGGCTACCTGCAGGTACCGGCACCGGCGCTCGACGCAACCGTCTTCACTGTCGCCTTTGCGGCCCGCACCAACCCCACCGCAGCGCCCGTCGAGGCGCTCGTGACCCGCTTCGGCCGCGGCGCTGCAGAAGACCCCGCCGCCTGCGAGGCCGCCTTCGGTCTCTTCACCGACGGCACGGTCGTGCTCGACTGCGAGACCTTCGCCTCCCCCACCCTCGCCGCCGCGCTCGCCCCCCACAGCTGGACCAGCATCGCGGCGACCTACGATGGAACAACGCTCTCACTCTTCGTGAACGGCGTGGCAGCAGAGCAGTTTGCCATCGCGCGGAGCCGCATCGCCTGGAGCGCCGACTACTGGTTCGGCGTCGACCTCGAGAGCGAGGGTGGCGGCTTCCTCGATGCCGACGCACTCGATGGCTGGATCGACAGCGTCGCCATCTACCAGACCGCGCTCTCTGCAGCGCAGGTGGCAACCCTCGCGGCGTCCGGCGTACCCGCCTCGGACCGCAATTCGGAGCTCTGCGATGGCCTCGACAACGACTGCGATGGCGCCGTCGACGACCCGTTTGAGCCTGCACTTGGCGATGTCTGTTCTGCCGGTCTCGGCACCTGCGCTGAGAGCGGCACAGTCGCCTGCGCCGCCGACCGCCGCTCCGCCTCCTGCGACGCCGTGGCGGGGAGCCCCTCGCTCGAACTCTGCGACAGCGCCGACAACGACTGCGATGGCCTCATCGATGAAGACTTCCCGACGCTCGATAGCGCCTGCACCCGGGGCGTCGGCGCCTGCCGCGCCAATGGCACCCGCATCTGCGCCCCGAGCGGCCTCACCGTCACCTGCAATGCCTCGCCCGGCGCATCCCGCTGAGAGACCTGCGACGGCATCGACAACGACTGCGACGGCGCCACAGACGAGGGTGCGCTCGGCGCCGCCCTCACCACCTCTTGTTACGCCGGCTCGGGCGCGAGCCTCGGTGTCGGTGTCTGCACAGCCGGCACGGCCACCTGCGCGGGCGGCGCCTTCGGAGACTGTGTCGGAGACACGGTACCCTCCGCCGAACGGTGCGACGGCCTCGACAACGACTGCGACGGCCGCGCAGATGAGACCTTCCTGACGCTCGGCGACAGCTGCACCGTCGGCACCGGCGTCTGCGCAAACAGCAGCGCC
>CAIWGR010000321.1 GCA_903912275.1 uncultured delta proteobacterium | reverse complement strand
CGTCGCGAAAGATGGATGGGTCTCGAAACATGTCGCCCTCGCCCTACGGTCTGCGCCGCTCGTCCCGCTCCGGCGGACGGAACTGCGCTCGGATTTCGCGGTCGCGCTTGTCCAGGATCTCGCGAAGAAAGAGGTCCTGCTCGATCCGCCAACAGCGGTGAATCCGACGGTCGCGGAAGTCCGCCGGGATCGAGTCCGGCGTCATCTCCTGGCGGCCGATGAGCGGCTCCAGCGCCGCATCGAGCTCAAACTTCCGGAAGTTGGTCGAAAAGTAGATGCGACCACCCGGCGCAACCACCCGCGCCACCGCCGCCAGCAACGCCACATGGTCGCGCTGAATCACGAAATCGCTCTCGGTCCGCTTGCTGTTGGAGAAGGTCGGCGGGTCGCAGACCACCAGGTCGAATCGCTCGCCCCGCTCCAGCGCACCGTCCAGCCAGCTCAGAACATCGGACTGAACAAACCGGTGGTTCGGACCCAGCAGCCCGTTCCGCTCAAAGTTCTCATAGGCCCGGGTCAGGTAGGAGCGCGACAGGTCGACGCTCGTCGTCGAGGCAGCGCCGCCGCCGGCTGCATGCACGGAGAAGGCGCCCGTGTAGCAGAAGAGGTTGAGCACCCGCTGCCGGCTCGCGCTCCGCTGCACCTCCATCCGGGTCGTCCGATGGTCCAGGAAGAGCCCCGTGTCGAGGTAGTCCGACAGGTTGATCCCAAACCGGAGTCCCCCCTCCACCACCTCGCTCCCGTGGCTCTCCATTGCCACCTTCTCATACTGTGCCAGCCCCTTCTGCCGCCGCCTGCGCTTGGCATAGGCCGCCTCGGGGTCGAGGCCGAGCGCCCGCGCAGCCGCCTCGGACCAGCAATCCAGACGGGCGTCCGACTCCTCATCCGAGAGCCGGTCCTCAAAGGCGAAGCTCCCAAGGTGGAGCTCCGGCCCGAAGACCTCCACCACCACGGGCAGCTCCGGAATGTCGCGGTCGTAGACCCGGTAGGCGTGGATGTGCTCCCGCTTCCGCCAGGGCCGCAGCTTCCGCTCATTCTTCGCAATGCGATTGGCCAACATCTCGGCCGTTCTCAACCAATCCATCGCTCGACCTGCTGCTTACCGTGACACTTGACGCGACCCGTTCGCACAACCAACTTGCCGGCGCAACTTCCATCCCGACACGGCCCCGCAATGGCGACCACCAGCAGCTGCTCCACCGAAGGCATCACCGTCTCGGTGACCTCCACCTTCTCCCGCGAGCGGTCGCAGCCACAAGCCAACCGCTTCTTTTTTCTCTACCAGATCCGCATCCAGAACGAGGGGACACTCCCCGCGCAGCTGGTGCACCGCCACTGGATCATCACCGACGCCAACGGCGACCGCCAAGAAGTCCGCGGCCCGGGCGTCATCGGCGAGACGCCGCGCCTGCTCCCCGGCCAGGCCTTCGAGTATGTGAGCGGCTGTGCGCTCTCCACCTCCTTTGGCGCCATGGAGGGCACCTACGAGATGGTGCGCGACGACGGGAGCTCCTTTCAGGCCCGCATCGCCCCCTTCAGCCTCGCGCTCCCGCACGCCATCAACTAGCCGAAGGCCGCGGCCAGAAGCCGCTGGTTCTCCGTCTTGTGCGCGCCCATCGAGCCGGTTGCCGGGCTCGCGCTCTCGGCGCGCGAGATGCAGCCGAGCTTGAAGCCGTCGCCGAACAGACCGTGGAAACGGGCCTTGATGAAGTACCAGGCGCCCATGTTCCACGGCTCATCCTGCACCCAGCAGACCTCGGTGCTCGCGCCATACTGCGACAGCACGCCGGCCAGCACCGAACCATCGAGCGGGTAGAGCTGCTCGATGCGCACGATGTGTACATCGTAGGCGCCGCGACGCTCCCGCTCCTCGGCGAGATCGTAATAGAGTCGTCCCGAAACGAGCAGGAGCTTGCGCGCCTGCGCCGGTGCGACAGTGCCTGCGTCGCCAATCACCTTCTGGAAACTGCCTGATGCAAGGTCGCGCAGCGTGCTCACCGCCGACTTGTGACGGAGCAGGCTCTTGGGCGTCATCACCACCAGCGGCTTCTTCCAGCGCCGGAGCACCTGGCGGCGCATCAGGTGGAAGAACTGCGCCGGCGTGGTGCAGTCGCAGACCTGAATGTTGTCTTCGGCACAGAGCGAGAGGAAGCGCCCGAGCCGGGCGTAGGAGTGCTCCGGGCCCTGACCCTCAAAGCCGTGGGGCAGCAGCAGGACCATGCCGTTGAGCAGCTCCCACTTGTCTTCACCCGAAGAGATGAACTGGTCCACAATCACCTGCGCGCCATTCACGAAGTCGCCGAACTGTGCCTCCCAGATGACCAGCGCGGCCGACTGCTCCATCGCGTAGCCATACTCAAAGCCCATCACCGCGGCCTCGCTCAGCGGGCTGTCCCAGGCGTCGAAACGGCCGCCGTAGCTCGTCAGCCGATCGTAGGGGCTCCAACGCTTCCCCGTCTGCGTGTCCGTGAAGTAGGCGTGGCGGTGGGTGAAGGTGCCGCGACGGGCATCCTGACCCGAGAGCCGAACCCGCCGCCCCTCCGACACCAGCGTGCCGTAGGCAAGCGACTCAACCGTTCCCCAGTCAAGCGCCTCGTCGGGCTCCATCGCCTTCGTACGACCCTGCAGCAGCCGCTCCGCCTTGGGGTGGAGCGTAACGCTTTCGGGCGTGCGAGAGAGCTCATTCGCCACCCAGGTGAGCCGATCGAGCGGCACCGCCGTGGTCACCGCATCAGCCTGCCGCTCGGGGCCACCAAGCAGGTCGCTCTCGGCGTGGTGTGCCGCAGCGGCTGGGCGGCGAGACGCCTCCAACTCCTGCAGCAGCGCCTCGCGACGGGCGCTGACGATGGCCGCATCCGTCGCCGCGTCTAGCTGCCCCGATGCCAACAGCTCCGCCGCATACTTGTCCCGAATGGAGGGCCGGGCATCGATGTTCTGGTACATCACCGGCTGCGTGAAACGAGGCTCATCCGCCTCGTTGTGGCCGTGCCGGCGCCAGCCGATCAGGTCGATGCAGATGTCCTGCTGGAACTTCTGACGGAAGGCGACGGCCAGACGGCCCGCGCGCCAGACGGCGTCGAGGTCTTCGGCGTTCACATGCAGGACAGGCGCGCCGAGGAACTTCATCGCGTCGGTGCTGTAGCGGGTCGACCGCGAATCGCTCGGCGACGTGGTAAAGCCAACCTGGTTGTTGAGCACCAGCCGGATGGTGCCGGAGGTCTTGTAGCCTTCGAGCCCTGCAAGGTTGAGCGTCTCAATGACGATGCCCTGGCCGATGAAGGCCGCGTCGCCATGGATGCTGATCGGCAGCGCGGTCAGGCCGGCGCCCGCGCCGCGGCCGTCGGTGATGGCACGCGTGCGGCCCGCGACAACCGGCGCCACGAACTCGAGGTGGCTCGGGTTGAAGCAGAGGCTCAGCGCCACCTTGTTGCCCTTCGGCGAGGTGACGG
>CAIWGR010000320.1 GCA_903912275.1 uncultured delta proteobacterium | reverse complement strand
AGCAGCGCTCCGATACGGTCGGCCGCGACAGGCAGCTCGGATCGTAGCTGACCGCTGCGCCGCTCACCGCGGTTACGCTCGATGGCTCCGCATAATCGTTCGGTCCGAGCCGTCCCTGCGGAAAGCCGCGAACGCTATCACCGCCGCCCAGATAGTAGCGCTCCGTACGGGGCACATCGTCGCCGCCAAGTTCCACGAGCAGTCCGGCCTTCGCACGCGCCGCAAGCACCAGCCGGCGATGGAGCGGCTTGAAGTAGCGGAATTCAGGCGTCATCCGGACATAGCTCGTGTCGCCCACCAGCAGGTTCTCCGACACCTTCCCCTCCACCTGCGCGAGGTAGCCGGAGCGGGTCGCAAGCGGGTCGTCGCGGCGGTCGCGACGCAGCGCCCAGGTGACCGCGCCGAGGCTGAACTGGGCTGGCAATTCGAGGCTCGACGAGCCCGAGGCGCCGGTCAGTTTGTCGTCGGGGATGAAAAAGACGTCCACCGCGTAACCGACCTCGCCGCGAAGCCACCGGCCGAACTGACGCGACAGCGTGATCTCCGCCCCGGGATTCCGGTAGGCATAGCCTGGCTCGATCCCCGCATCGAAACGGACCGCGGTAGAGAGGTCATAGGCGCTTCCGCCAAGCTGCGGCGTCACCAGCGCCGTCTTCACAGAGCCGATGACATCGTTCTGCGCTGCGACCGCGTCGAGCTTGTCGCTTGAGAGCCCCAGCAGCGAAAATCCGTTCGCCAGCCAGGCGTACCCCAGCTTACCCTCCACATCGACCCGGTTCAGCGGCGCAAACACCCCCCGCCAGAGCGCCGCTCCCTTGGAGTAGGTCTCGGTCCGACCTGTCTCCACGCCGGCGCCAAGACCGAACTTCAGCGTCGCCGCCGCAGACTCCGTCACCCGGATCTTCACCGCCACATTCGGATCCATCGCGCGCAGCTTCACGCCCTCGCCTGACGCGACCTCGACCGCGGCGCCGACCGGTCGCGATGCAACGCGCACCTCCGCCCAGCCAGCGGCCGGATGAAGCCGCTCAGCCTCCGCCCAGACGCCCTCGTCGATTGCCGAAACATCGGTCTCCGGCAACACGGCCTCCACTTCGACGAGGCCGAAAACGGAGAGCCGGTAGAGGTCGAACTGCGCATCCCGCAACAGCGACTGACGGAAAACCTCGCCGCGGCGTATCTGGATGGCTCCCGCAACGAGCGCGTCAGGAATGCGGCTGTTCCCCTCCACCTCCAGCTTGCCGAAGACGCAGGCCGGCCCACGGTCCCAGAAGAAGTAGACCTGCACCTCGTGGCTCTCGCGATGCACGAACGAGCGCGACTCCACCCGCGCGTAGGCGTAGCCATTCTCTTGCAGTCGCGTCCGAATCAGCTGTGCTGTCCGTGCAAGATCCTGCTCGTTGAAGGGCCTGCCACGCTCCACGGGGAGCCCCGCCAGCAGCACGCGCAGGTCGATCTGCCCTACCGACCGCCGGTCAAACTGCACTTCTGAGATCACGCTCGGCGCGCCCTCTTCCACCGTGAACCGCACATCGACCGCAGGCTCATCCTTCCGCTCCACGACCTCAAAGTCGGTGACCTTCGCATCGAAGAAGCCCCGCGCATGCATGAAGGCCTCCGCCCGCTGCACATCTGTGGCCACATCATAGGGGCTATAACGAGTCGGAGGCGTGAAGGGATTGTAGGCATCCTCTTGGGTCGCGAGCCCCGCGAGCAGCTCCTCCTCGTCGAAGCTCTGCAGCCCCTCAAACCGAACAGAGGCCACGCCGAGCTCGGTGCGCCCCGGCATCGCGGGGGCCACGGGCCGGCAGCCCGCGAGCAGCAGCAGGAGCGCCGCAGCGACCGCTGCCCAACCCCACATGCGACCTCCGCCCCTCAACGCCGCTCCAGGATGCACAGGTAGTCCGCATAGGTCGGAAGCGTGCCGTTGCGGTACCAGCGGAGGTCCTCGCGCTGCTCCACCAGCCCCACCATCGCCATCTCGTCGAGCTGCGACATCGTGTTGGCCAGCCGGATGAAGGCCACCTGAAACTGCGCCACACCGAGCGTCTCAAAACTCTCCAACACCGCACCCAGCGGCTCGAGCGGCTCCGCGGCCTCCAGGAATCCAACCGTCAGCGCGTAACCCGTCTCCAAGTAACCAAGCGACCGTTCCAGTGACCGCCCCAATCCGACGCTCGGCCGCCCGTGACCAGGCAGAATGAGCGCAGGTTCAGGCGCCTGCTGCCAGCGCTGCAACGTCGCCCGATAGTTCGTGATGTTGTCGCCGATCCGTTCCAGCAGCGGCGTCGGCAGGCCGAGCACAATGTCGCCCGTGACGAGGCGATCGCAGGCCTCATCGTGCCAGACACAGTGAAAGGGATCGTGCCCGCGCGCATCCTCGCATCGGAAGCGGCGACCGCCCACGGTAACCGCCTCGCCGAAGGCCACACCTACCGCCCCGTGAAGCAGCCCGTCGCCACCTTGCCGGAAGGCCTTGCCGGATCGCCCGCTCGACAGCTGCCGAAGCCGCTCCATCCACTCCGAAGGGGCCATCCGGCGACGCAACCAGACCGCCCAGCTCTCGCAGGCGTCGTAGTAGTCGTAGTAGTTCTCGAAGGCCGGCCGCGTCCCCTCCCAGACATACTGCGGGCAGCGCCACACATCGCCCAACGAGACCCCGCCGCCCATGTGGTCTTCGTGGGTGTGGGTGTAGAAGACCGCCGCAACCTCGGCAGGCCCGATGCCAAGCTCTGTAAGACAGGCGCCGAGCTGCTCGGTCGAATAGGTGAAACCGCTATCAAAGAGCACCCAGCCCGCAGCCGTCTCCATGGCATAGACATTGACCGGCGCCAGCGTGGGCGAGGTCAGTCGAAACCGCACAAGGCCGGGCTCCAGCCGCTCGACGGCGCTGCTCATGCGCCTGCACTCCGCTCCGTGCTCGCTGCACGACCGCGCGCCACAATCCGCGGGAGCCGCGCCAGCAGTTCGTCCACCTCTGCCTCGGTCGTCAGCAGGCTGAGCCCGAACCGAACCGAACCGTGGAGGTAGCGCTCCGACAGCCCGAGCGCCGTCAGCACATGGCTGGGCTCCTTTACATTCGACTGGCAGGCGGAGCTGCTCGAGGCTGCGATCTCCACCTCGTCCAAGAGCTGCAACATGGCCTCACCGGAGCTGTCTTCGAAGGAGACATTGAGCGTGGTCGGGAGCCTCGGCTCTCCGCCGCCGTTCACCACAACGCGGTCGATGCCCACGAGAATCGCCTGCTCGAGCCGGTCACGGAGCGCAGCCACCGACGCATAGGCTCCCTCTTCCAGCCGCCGCCGCGCCAGGTAACTCGCCATGCCCAGCCCGACGATGCCCGGCACATTCTCGGTCCCCGAACGGATGTCCCACTGCTGACCGCCGCCCACCAGCTGCGCAACGATGGGTGCGCCTCGTCGCACTGCCAGCGCACCAACGCCCTTGGGTCCATGAAACTTGTGGGCGCTCAGCGCGAGGTAGTCCACGCCGAGCCGCCGCGCGTGTACCGGGATTTTGCCCACAGCCTGCGTCGCGTCGCAGAGCAGCAGCGCGCCACGCGCCTTCGCCGCCGCCGCGATCTCGGCGATGGGGAAGATGACCCCCGTCTCGTTGTTCGCCAGCATGGTCGCAACCAGCAGCGTGTCGTCGCGGAGCGCTGCTGCAACGTCGCCGGCCGTCAGTCCGCCCGACGACGAGACGGGAAGCACCGTCACCTCATATCCCTGCGCCCTAAGCCGCTCGATCGGATGCAGCACCGCATGGTGCTCTACCGCCGAGACCACAATGTGGCGCCGCTCGGGACGCCCTGCCGCTGCGCCGAAGATGGCCAGGTTGCAGGCCTCGGTTGCGCCGGAGGTGAAGACAATCTCTTCCGGCCGGCTGCCGATGAGCCGACCGACCGCGACCCGCGACTGCCGAAGCGCCTCGCGCGACTGTTCCGCAAAGAGGTGGATGCTCGACGGGTTGCCATAGAGCTCGCCGAAGTAGGGCATCATCGCAGCCAGCACCTCCGGCAGCAGCCGGGTCGTGGCGTTGTTGTCCAAGTAGATCATCGCCCTACCCCGTGATCTCAATCATGCGCTGGAGCGAGAGCCTTGCCCCCTCGGCGATCCGCTCCGGCACCTTCACCACATTGACGACCCGACCCGCGGCCAGTTCGTCCAGCACCCAAAGAAGGTAGTTCGGACGGATGCGATACATCGTCGCACACAGACACTGAAACGGGCTCAGGGAGGCGATGAAACGGTCCGGCATGAGCGCACGAAGTCGGTGCACCAGGTTGATCTCGGTCCCCACAGCCCAGGCTGTGCCCGGCGGGCTGTGCTGAATCGTCTCGATGATGAAGTTGGTCGAGCCCGCCTCGTCGGCAGCCTGCACCACCTCGAAGGTGCACTCGGGATGCACGATGATGCGGATGTCGGGCCGCTCCGCCCGCCAGTGTTCAATCTGGCCCACCGAAAACCCCATGTGGACCGAGCAGTGGCCCTTCCAGAGCAGCACGCGCGCCCGTGCGACGGTCTCCGGCTCGTGACCGCCATTCGGCAGCGCCGGGTCCCACACGATCATCTCATCGAGCGCCACGCCGAGCGCGAAGCAGGTGTTCCGGCCCAGATGCTGGTCGGGAAAGAAGAGCAGCTTCTGCCCCTGCGAAAAGGCCCAAGACACCACCTTCGCAGCATTGGAGGAGGTGCAGACAGCACCACCGCGGCGACCTACGAAGTCTTTCAGGTTGGCAGCACTATTGATGTAGGTGATCGGCACGATGGTGTCGGTCGTGCAGGCGGCCATCTCGTCCCAGGCCAGCTCCACGTCGTCGAGGTTCGCCATGTCTGCCATCGTGCAGCCGGCGCGGAGGTCGGGCAGAATCACCTGCTGCCCAGGCCCCGTCAGAATGTCCGCCGACTCTGCCATGAAATGAACGCCCGCGAAGATAACGAACTCCGCATCCCGCTCTGCCGCCGCCGCCTTGGCGAGGGCGTAGGAGTCGCCCGTCCGGTCGGCGAAACGGATGACATCGTCCACCTGGTAATGATGGCCGAGAATCATCAGCCGGCTGCCGAATGCTCGGCGGCGCTCCGCGATCCGCGCGAGCACCTCGTCAGCGGCAAGCTCGGCATAGGCTTTGCCCGGCGTCGGCCGGACGGCCCGCTCGGCACGGGCAAAAATGGAACCTTCTTCGAGCTCTTCCATGGTGGGAACCACCTCCATCCTGAGCCTGTCACCAGCCCGAACCGACCACCCGGACGCCTCGTGCGAAGCCTTCGCCGGCGGGTGCGTTTCAGACTAGCCGCACGAACAGCCGACCGCTAGAACGCCCTTGCCCCGCACAAGAGAAACTTTCCGTGATCGACCGCACCTTTTGCTTTCTCGAACGCGACGAAGACCTCCGTGCCTGGGTAGCCGAGCATGCCGATAGCCTCGACGGCGCTGTCATCGCGCTCGACATCGAGGAGGACCGCGAGCGCGGCTACGCCCCGCTCGTGGCACTCATCCAGGTGACCATCGATGAGCACGACGTCATCTTCGACCCGCTGCGCCTCAGCAAGCCGGCGCTCTGCGAGGCCATCGAACTGGTCTGCCTGCTGCCCGACGCCGTCGTGATCCACGGCTCGCACAATGATGTCACGGGCCTCAAGCGCGACTTCGGCGTGGGCCCCAAGCGGCTGATCGATACGCAGGTCGCCGCCCGCTTCCTCGGCGAGCGCGCCTTCGGGCTCGCGCCGCTGCTCGCGTCGCGATTGAACATTGTCCATGACAAGAGCGTGCGGCGCTCCGACTGGACCGCCCGCCCGCTCGGCGAGGAGCAGCTCATCTACGCCCGTGCAGACACCTCCAACCTGCTCGACCTCTGGTATGACCTCGAGGCCGACCTCGAAGAGAGTGGCTGGCTCGACGACTTCGACGACGAGTGCGCGGCCCTCAACGCCGACCAGCCCGAGCCGCAACGGCTCGATCCCTGGGGCTGGCGTAACCTCAAAGGGCTTGGCCAGCTTGACACGGCGTCGGCGCAGCGGCTCGCCGCCCTCTGGGGCTGGCGCGACCGGGTAGGCCGCGAACGCAACCTCCACGTCACCCGCGTGCTCCCGCCCTGGGCCCTCATCTTGCTGGCCGAGCGGGGAAGCAGCGCCCTTACCCGCCGGCGCTCCTCGGGCCTCGACCCCGCCATCTTCGACGCCGAGCATCAGGGGCTCGCCCTGCTGCTCGACAACCCGCCGGAACTTCCGCCACCGACTCCGGCAGCGCCTCGCAGCGCAGGTCAGGGCCGGAGCGAGAGCGAACGCCGGCTCGAACTTCTGCTGCAATGGCGAAACGAGACCGCGGAGGCCACCGGCCTCGAGCCCGGCTTCCTCGCCTCGCGCACCGTGCTCCTCGATGTGGCCCGCCTCCTCGATCCAAGCCCTGCAAACATTGCGGCCGTGGCCGATGTTCGCAGGTGGCGAGCCGACAGATATGCCGAAATCTGGTCCGATTTGATGCGTCGCGGCGGCTAATGGTCGAAAAATCGACCTACGCAGCATCTGCTCAAACCGTTTTTGTTGCGCTGCCCGATTTATTCCCCTAATAGCCGCCGCCGTACCAACTGCTTTTGAAGTCTCTTTCAGCCCGCCGAGCGATCGGCACTTTCCTTCTTGAGGTAACCGAAATGTCGATCTTCCGTCTCTCGCTCTCTGCCGCCGTCCTCGCCTCTGCCGCCCTCCTTGCTGGTTGCCCGTCGGCTCCCGCGCCGGCTCCTGAGGCTGCTGGTTCGGGTTCGGCTGCCGCCGCCCCCGCCGCTCCCGCGCCGGTCGTCGAGGCTCCCCCGGTTGCCCCCCCGGCCGCTCCTGCTGCTGCTGGCTCGGGCTCGGGCTCGGGTGCTGCTGCTCCGGCTGCTGCTCCTGCCCCCGCTGCCGCCCCCGCCCCGACGACTGCCCCCAAGTAAGCAGTCGCGGGTGCCGCAAGGCACTGCACAACGCTCGGCGCGGCCTCGGTCGCGCCGTTTGCGTTTTTGCTCCCCGTCTCGACAACCTCTTTGCGAGGTTCACCCGACCGGAACCCCTACGAAATGAAGCTGGCTCCCGCCTGAGCCCCGAACCTCAACCCGGCCAGTTACCGTCAAGCCGTAGGTGCTCCCAGATCACCTGGGACAGATACTCCACCGCCTCCAGGTGGCGCATCGCATCCGCTACCCGTGCGCCCCACGCGTAGACGCCATGCCCTGCAACCAACACTGCCCCCACATCGGGGCGTGAGGCCTCCAGCACCGCCTGCGCCAGCGTCGGGATATCGCCATGGTTGGGCACGATCGGAAGCGTCAGCACATCGCCCTCACCCCAGAAGCCCATTGCCTTGATGAGCTCCCAGCCTGTGACCGTCACCTGCCCCGCCTCCACGAAGCGTTGCGCCACCATCGTCGCATAGAGCGGGTGGCCGTGCAGGATCGCACCCGGCGCGTATCGACCATAGAGCAGGTCATGCACCGCCGTCTCCGCCGAGGACTTCGCAGCCCGCGCGTCGAGCCGCCGCAGCCCCACCTCGAAGATGAGAAAATCCTCGGTGGT
>CAIWGR010000319.1 GCA_903912275.1 uncultured delta proteobacterium | reverse complement strand
CGCCGGAGAGTGAGTAGACCAGCACGTCGACAGGGCCAGCAGCGCCGGCCGGCGTGAGGACCGTAACGGTGTCCGCGGTCGATGAGACGATGGTGGCCTCGATGCCGCCGAAGAGCACCTGGGCTGTGTCGGCGAGCCCCTGCCCCTTGAGCGTGACGAGCTGGCCGCCGGCCTCATCGCCGGCGCCAGGCAGCACATCGAACAGGCGGGTGACCTCGAAGTAGCTGAAGGCTCCAACGGAGACGACTGAGTCGTTGCGGGTGGTCACGCGGAGGTCGGCAGAGCCGACCGCGCCGGGTGGTGCGAGGAGCTCGAGACGGGTATCGCTGATAAAGCGGGTCTGCATGCCGAGCCGGCCGCCGATGCTCACCTGGGCGTCGGCGGTGAAGCCTGTGCCCGTCACGATGAGCGGAGCGCCGCCTTCTGTGGGGCTGCGGGCCGGCTCCACGGAGCTGATGGCGACGGGCGCCACGTAGGTGAAGGCATCGGCGAGCAGGTCCTGGCTCTCGGTGTCGGCTACCTTCACATCGACCTGCCCCACGCGGCCCGGCGGCGTGACCCCGTAAATCGTGAAGGCATCCACAAGGTCGATGCGCTCGGCAAGGACGCCATCGATGTAGACCAAGGTGTCGGCGGAGAAGCCGGCGCCGGTCAGGATGAAGCGGGTGCCACCGGTCGTGGGACCGGAGCTCGGGTCGAAGGCATCGAGGAGAAGCTGCCCGCCTGGTGCGGGCGTCGTGTCGGTCTCCTCGCCTGAGCCGCTGGTGTCGGGCCGCGTGACATCGCCGATTTCACCGGAGTCATCGCCGAAGTCGGGGCTGTCGGGGCCGGTATCAGAGGCTGCGTCGCCCGCGTCGACGGAAGCGGAGCCGTCCGCGGAGCCATCGGCGGTCGTTGCCGTGTCGGCCGCGTCAGCGGTGCTGGAACCGTCATCGGAGCAGGCGGGCAGCCAGACGAGCGCGAGCAGAAGCGCACCAAGAAGACGGGGAAATGTGGAAAGCGTTCGCGTCATCGGGTTCTCCTCAGCGGACGATGGCCTCTTGGTCCATGCCGGCGGCATAGCCGTAGCTCACATACTGGTCGTAACCGTAGACGACCACGCCAACCGGTTGCGGCACCCCATCGACTGGCAGAGAGAGGATGGTGTGCACGCCGTCCTGGATCTCGAGACGAGCGGCGCGGTGGGTCCCCGTGCCGAAGGTGGTCCAGGCGGTCTCGGGGACGAGCACATCGTCGAGCAGCACCTGCGCACCAACGGGCGCGACAATGGTCACATAGTCGAAGGTGTAGGCATCGGGAGCGAGGAAGATGTAGTCCGACCGGAACTGCTCGACGGGAATCGCCACGATGAAGGCCGGGTCGCCCGTCTCTGCGTTCACGTGATCGGGAACCGAGCCCGTGAGCGAAGGCGGATAGGGGGCCTGCGACGCCGCGAGGAACTGCCCAACGAGGATCGGCTTGGTGGAGACCATCTCGAAATCGACCGGGCTCTGCAGCTCGAACCATTCGCCGGCCTGCAGGGTCACCTGCCGCTGCAGACGGGGCGGCAACAGGTTGGGCAGCGGCCAACTGTCGGGGAGGCCGATGAAGTCGACCACGGTGTTGTCATCCTGCGCGAGAATGCGCCAAGCGTCGGGCTCATCGCCCCGCGGCATGGACCGGCCGAGCTTGAAGCGCTTGCCCCAGGTGTTGGTGGGCGGAATCTGGTGCTCCAGGTGGTCGGCGCAACAGGTGATGAAGTTGGAGCAGAGGGCGATGTCGGGCTCTCCGGCCTCGTTGAGGCAGGGCGTCTCTCGGTCGGCAGCGCAGACCCAGCTGGTCACGCCGGCGACCGTCTTGGGGATGCAGCTGTCGTCGTTGGGCGAATTGGCGGCCTCGCTGCCGCCGAAGACAACCACTGGCCGATTCGAGCGGACGAGGGTTCCGGTCAGGTCTGCGCCGCGCCGGTTGGTCTCGATGTTGAGCACCTGAAAGGGCTCGAGGGTAACGGAGTAGGTGTCGCCGCCGCGCAGGGCCGGGATGCGGGCGCCAGCCAGCGTGATGACCGGGTTCTCCGGCGTATAGGGCGGCAGGGTGATGGTCACGTCGGTGGGGCCGTCGACGAGGCCGGGCGTGATGGTCACGTAGCCCTTGAGCTCGTCGAAGGTCTGGCGACGGGTCATCACATAGTATTCGCTGCCCAGCGACGAGGTCGGGAAGAGGAGCGATGCATCGTTGGAGAAGACCCCCTCGTTGCTCAGCGGGTTGAACTGGTAGGCGACGATGGGGACGGTCGACTGCACCCGGTAGGCCTCGAAGCCAATCATCGTGCCGTTGATGTTAGAGCCCGGCAGGTTGAGGACTTCGAGCCCGCCTGTTGCAACGGTCCGTTGCTCCACGATCACCTCTTCGCCGACAACGTCGTCAAAGCGGGTGACGGTGACATCGGCGGCGACGACCGCGCTCGGGTTGGAGACGACGATCGCATACTGGGCGTTCTGCGCATCGTAGTAGGGGTTGCTGCCGCCACCCCGCACAAAGGCGTTGTCCAGGTCGAGGCCCCAGTACTCGCAGCCGATGTAGGTCTTCCGCTTCTTGATATACTCGCAGAGCGGCTGGCAGCGGCCGTCGTCACAGAGGGTGGTCTCGTCTTGCGTGAAGCAGTCGACCGATTCCACAAAGCCGAGCCCGCACTCGTCGCAGCGCAGGAGCATGCGCTCGTCTTGGCAGCGGGTCTCGTTGCGACCGCAGACCCGCGGAATGAGCTTGGCCACGCCGGCCTCGACCGTGCAGGTCAGGT
The DNA here is from genome assembly GCA_903912275.1 of uncultured delta proteobacterium. Classification (GTDB taxonomy): domain Bacteria; phylum Myxococcota_A; class Bradymonadia; order REDH01; family REDH01; genus CAIWGR01. The sequence goes on along the minus strand of CAIWGR010000319.1, from coordinate 993 downwards.
TGGGCGGGACATCGAAGTCACCGACCCGGGTGCCGCCGCTGTTGCAGCCGCGGTAGCTGCTGCAGGAGAGGCAGCTGTCGACCGCGCCGGCGACGCAGGTCCCGGGCGTGCCGCAGGCGCCATCGTAACAGAGGTCGCCCGCATTGCAGGCCTGCTGCTGGTACTGGCCCGTCGGATCGCAGACGAGCACCGAGGTGGAGCCTGCCGTGGGGCAGAGGTTGGTGCCGGGGATGCAGCGCTGCGGCGCCGGTCCCGTATCTGCGGAGGTGTCGGCCGCGCCGGTGTCGCCCGAGGCGTCGGAGGTATCTTCAACCCCAGAACCCGACCCTGAACCCGTGTCTGTAAGGCCCCCCAACGCAGCGGGATCGTCCCCACAGCCGACGAAAAGCGAGCCAACCAGCAGTGCTGCGGCGGCAAGAAAAAAGAATGGTGCGAGGGAGCGCCGTGAGGCCAGCATGGCAAGAGACTCCAAACATCGGATTGCTCCCGTCTGGCTAGTCTCGCTGGCGGGCCATGCCAAGCGGCAATGCGGTGTCTCCTGCGCCGCCCGGCGCCCGCTTCAGCGAACGGGCGGGATGATGCGCTTGCGCTTCACGCCCGCATTGCTGTCGAGGACGGAGCCGCCCTCCACCCGCTCCGGCTGCGGCGTCGCAAACCCCGTGAAGCAGGAGCGGCAGAGCAGCGGCGGGTCATCGCTCGGCCGCACCTCAAAGATGGCGCCACAGCCACGGCAGGTCTGGTCGAGCGACGGAGGATTGGAGTCGCGCTTCCACCCCTCCCAACCTGGGCCGAAGACATGCATGCAGCAGGCGCGGCACATGGCCCGATCCCGCTTCTTGGGCGCGTGGGTGACCGTCTCCTTTTCGCCGCAGCGAACGCAGGTAATCGCGAGCGCGACCTTCACCACGTGTACCGGGAAGGTCGGCTTGGGCGGCGGTGCGGGCGCGCGGCCCTCGGCACCGGGCTCCTTGGGCACGGCGTCAAAGCAGCGCT
>CAIWGR010000318.1 GCA_903912275.1 uncultured delta proteobacterium | reverse complement strand
GCCATGAATGTCGCAGACAACATCGCCTTCCCGCTCCGCGAAGAGCGCCGCCTCGAGCCCGCCGCCATCGCCGCCCGCGTCGACGAACTCCTCTCCGAGCTCGGCCTCACCGATGCCCGAAACCTCCTACCTGCCGAACTCTCCGGCGGCATGCGGAAGCGGGTCAGCCTGGCGCGTGCACTCGCACGGAAGCCCTCCATCCTCCTCTGCGACGAACCTACGACCGGCCTCGACCCCATCCTCATCGAGGCTGTCGACGACATGCTGATTGAGGCCCGCCAGAAGTTCGGCGTCACCCAGGTCATCATCAGCCACGACATGGCCAGCGTCTTCCGGCTCGCCGACCAGGTCGCGCTGCTCTCCGAGGGCCGCATCGCCTTCGCAGGCACGCCCGAAGAACTCCGGGCCAGCGACAACCCCGATGTCCGCGCCTTCCTCGCGCTTTCCACGAGCAGGCTCAGTGAGACAGCCCCAGCGCTCCCTGCCGCCGACGAGGAGACAGCCGTGAATCCGCTGGCCGTCGAGGTTCGCGGTCTTGTGAAATCCTTCAGCGGCCGCGCCGTGCTGCGGAGCGTCGACTTCACTGCGGAGCAGGGCAGAATCACCAGCCTCATCGGCGGCTCCGGCTCCGGCAAGAGCGTCCTGATGAAGCACCTTCTGGGCCTCCTCCGGCCCGATGCCGGCACGGTCTCCGTGCTCGGTAGCGATGTCCTCACGCTGCCCGACGCAGAGCTCCGCGCGCTCCGGCGCCGCATTGGCATGCTCTTTCAAGGCGCCGCTCTCTTCGACTCCCTCTCTGTCTTCGACAACTGCGCCTTCCCGCTGCGTGAGGCCGGCGAGCGGCTCTCGCTTCGAGAGGCAACGCCGGTCGTGACGGAGGTCCTCGACCGACTCTCGCTCGCCGAGTTCGCCCGCCGCAGGCCCTCCGAACTCTCCGCCGGCCAACGCAAGCGGGTCGCGCTCGCCCGTGCCCTCGTCACCCGACCCGAGATGCTCATCTACGACGAGCCCACCACCGGCCTCGACCCTGTCCTCACCGCCTCCGTCAACGAGATGATCGTCGAGGCCCAGGAGAACTTCGGCGTCACCTCCGTCGTCGTCAGCCACGACATGGCCAGCACCTTTCGCATCAGCCACTCCGTGGCGATGCTCTACCAGGGCGAGTTGCTCCTCCAGGGCACCCCCGCAGATTTCATGCAGTCCCAAGACGAGCGCATCCGCGCCTTCGTCTTCGCAGGCAGCGCAGCAGAGGCATAAGATGGCAACCATCAGCGACTACAAGTCCAACGGCAAAGGCCAACCCATCGGCCCCGCCGAAATCCGCACCGAGGGCGGCACCCTTATCTACCTGCTCCCCGTCCAGAGTTTCCCCGGCCACCTCAACAACCTCTTCCTCGTCGACGACCCCGACCACCCCTTCCTCTTCGACTGCGGCACCCACCTCTCGCACGACCAGCTCGACGCCTGCATGGACTTCGTCCGCGCCGAGTTCGGCGTGAAGACCCGCCTGCAGGACCTCAGCGAGGTCATCGTCAGCCACGCCCACATCGACCACTTCGGCGGGGCAGGGCGCTTCCGCGAGATGGGGCTGCCGCTCTCCATTCACGAGCTCGACGCCCGCGTCCTCGAGGGCTTCCGCGAGCGGCTCATCATCGCCTCCCGCGACGTCGCCGTCTTCCTCCGCCGAGCCGGCATGGAGCCCGCCGCGGTCACCGACCTGGTCGACATCTACCAGACCGAGAAGGACTACTTCCAAGACCTCGAGCCCGACCGCCGCCTGCGCAACGGCGACCGCATCGCAGGCCGCTGGCCCATCCTTCATGTCCCAGGCCACTGCCCCGGCATGATCTGCATCGCCATCGACGATGTGGTCCTCACCGCCGACCACCTCCTCAGCCGCATCACCCCTGCGCAGCGGCCGCAGTCCATCACCCCCTTCACCGGCCTCGAGAATTACCTCCGCTCCCTCGACAAGCTCAAAGGTTGGGGCACCTTCGCCCTCGGGCTCGGCGCCCACGAGGCGCCCATCCGACAAATCGGGCAGCGCATCTTCGAGACCCAGACCCACCACGCCAATCGCCTCCGACTCGTGCTCGAGGCCTGCCGCGAACGGCCCCGCAACCTCACCGAGATCACCCTCCACCTCTTTCCCCATGTGGCAGGCTTCAGCCTGCTGCTGGCGCAGAGCGAAGTGGGCGCCCACGTCGAGTATCTGCACGAGCTCCGCTACCTGGCCATCGAGAATCTTGATGTCGTCGCCGCCGACTACGATGCTGCGGCCGACTACAGGACGATTGTCCGTTCCACAGACCCGCTCGGACTCGCGTGAGATACCTCTCCCCCCAGACCTTCCTCCTCCTGGTCGCTGCGCTCGCGCTGCTGCTCGGCGGCGGTCTCTGGTGGGCGAGCCGCCTTGTTGGAAACGGGCAGCTCCGCACGGCCCAGCCCGCTCGGCGCGCGCGCCAGCAGGTCACCCCCGTGCGCCGCGCCCCACCGAGCGCACCCGCTGCAGCACCGGTGGCGCCCCTCCCGCTCGCTGCCTTGGAAGTCGCCGCGACGGACGTCGCTCCGCCCGCGCTTCCGAACGACCAACCCGAAGGCGCCAAGATCCTCCGCCGCAGCCGCGGCTTCTCCTCTGCGAGCCAGCCTGCGCTCCGCTCGGGCAGCCACGCCAGCCTCCATGTCGAAGCCAGGCGCCCGAAGCCGATCGCCTAGCGCTTCACGGGCGAGATCGCAGTCAGGTTCTCCACGCCGACCGTGTGCTCGTCCCCATCCATCACCTGCATTCGGCGTACGCAGATCCAGCCCTCCGCAGTGAGCGACCAGACGCTGTCGGTGGCGTAGCTGGTCTCACCGTCCGACTGTTCGAGCACCAGCGCCGAACGCATCGAACGCCAGAGGCCGCCCTTGAGCGGCAGGTCGCCCACCCGGTCTGCATCGGCGGCATCCCAGGCAAACCGGTAGCGGCCCATCTTGAGACGGCCCGCACGCCAGTCGCCCTCATACTCGCCGTAGCCCGCCGCCCGAGGCGCAATCAGCACGGGCGGCTCGAACGACACAGCTTGGCCGCCCTCCGTATGGCTCTCCAGCGCGAGCCCCTTGGCGGTGCAGACGAAGGTACTCGCGCTCCCGTCGCTCCGCCGTTCGGTAAGGCGCGCATCGGCGACCGACCAGGTGAGCTCTGTCGTCGCGCCCGACTCGGGGTGGCTCATCGTCGCTGTCCGGCCCTGCAGCGCGGGGAGCATGGCCTTGCAGGCCTCCGGCGGCAGAGCCACCGGCGCAGCGCTCCCGCAACTTGCCAGCAGCCACACAATCAGCGCAAAGGGCAGGGCAAAACGAAACGCTGCGCCACACCGAAAGCGCCGGCGGCGCATCTCTTCTGCACCCCGCGGAGAACTCGTGAATCTCGCCGACCAGACCATCTTTCTCAAGACCTCCACGCCGCTCGAACTCCGTACCGACGGCCTCTTCGGCCAGCTCGCTGCACAGGTCGCCGCCACTCTGCATCTTGCGTGGGCCGAGGTCAACGATGTGACAGGAAGAAGCTTCGCAAAGGGGCCCGATTCCGTGGCCAGACTGCTATCGGGGCCAGCCTCCATGATCCCGGCCCGCGCGAGGTTGATAGCCACCGATGCCACCCTCGAGTGGCACTTCGGGCTCCACCCCTACACGGGTGAAGAGGCCTCCATCCTCGAACTCCGTGTCGCCCGCACCCACCTCGAGCCCCCCGACCGCCTCGCCGCTTGGACGGCCCTCGCCTCCTCCTGGTGCGAGCAGCTCACACCCTACTGGCTTGGCTCGCACGACACCGACCTGCACGCCGCCGACAACACCTCGCTGGCCCTCGCCGCCTCCGGCTTCGGCATCGATCGCGTTGGCCTCGATGCAGACGACCCGGCAGGCCTCGAAAACAACCGCGGAACCATGCGTTACTGCGCCAACTGGCTCACCTACCACAGCGCGGCCCTCGCCGAACGGCTCGACCCACCAGCGCCGCTCCCCGATGGGGTGACAGCACGGGAGCTACCCGGTGGCACGCTCTACCAACTCTTTCCCACGCCTACGGACGGTCGCACTGCCGCCGGCCGGCAGACGCAGCGTGCCTTTCGCGATGCGATGGGCTATCTACCCGCCGCCCGGCGAGAACAGCCGCTCCTGGGCTACTGGCAAAAGCGAGGCCGACCGTGACCAAGACGCCCTGGCAGACCCACATCGACCCCATCCGCCTCGCTGTGGACGAGCGGCTCGACGCCCACATCGCCCGCTGGCAGGGCCACCCGCTCCTCCTCGAAGCGATGGCCTACGCCGTTCGCGCCGGCGGCAAGCGCATGCGCCCCATCCTCGCCGCCGCCACCTGCCGCGCCTTCGGCGGCCGCGACACCGACGCACTCGACCTCGGCTGTTCCGTTGAACTCATCCATGCCTACAGCCTCGTCCACGACGATCTGCCCAGCATGGACAACGACCTCCTCCGACGCGGCCTCCCGACCGTCCATGTGAAGTATGGCGAGGCCATGGGCATCCTCGTCGGCGATGCCCTCCAAGCCGCAGCCTTCGAACGCGCCGCCTCTGCCTCCGCTCCCGCAGACCCCGCCCGCAAGCTGCGCGCTGTGCTCGCCCTCGCAGACGCAGCCGGCGCCGCCGGCATGGTCGGAGGCCAGGTCCGGGACATCCGCGCCGAGTCCGCGACGGCCGAGCAGGTGCTCCAACTCCACGCCGAGAAGACGGGCGCCCTCTTCCGCGTCGCCGCGCTCATGGGCGCCCTCTGTGCCGAGGCCGACGAACTGACCATCGGCCGCGCCGTTCGCTTCGGCGAGCTGCTCGGCCGAGCCTTCCAGGTGGGCGATGACCTCGAAGATGCGCTGGACGTCGGTGAGGCCGGCGGGGCCCATGAGGCCCTCGTCAACTACGCGCTCGCCCAGGGCATCGAGCCCGCCATCGAACTCGTTGCCTCCGACGTCGCCGCTTGTCGCGACCTGCTCGGCGAGCGGGTTGAGACCACCGAGGCCTGCCACCTGATCGTGGATTGGGTCGAAGAGCGGGCCGCCGTCGCAGCCGCCGCGCTCCGCGCCCGTCCGTGACGAAAAAAGCGGGAAAGCAGCGGATCGACCTCCTCCTCGTCGAACGCGAACTTGAGGTCTCCCGCGAGCGGGCCCGCGCCCGCATCCTTGCCGGCGAGGTCCGCGTCGGCACCACCGTCATCGACAAGCCCGGCACCATGGTCGCGCTCGACGCAGACCTCTCGCTCACCGGCGGCGGTCTCCGCTTCGTCTCGCGCGGCGGCCTCAAACTCGAGCAGGCGCTCATCCACTTCGGCATCGATGTCACGGGTGCCACCGCCATCGACGTCGGCGCCTCCACCGGCGGCTTCACCGACTGCCTCCTGCAACGTGGCGCCGCCCGCGTCTATGCCGTCGATGTGGGCTACGGCCAGCTCGCCTGGAAGCTCCGCAGCGACCCCCGCGTCGTCGTCCTCGAGCGCGCCAACATCCGGACGCTCGAAGCATCGCGCATCCCTGAACCACCCTCGCTCGCCGTCATCGACTGCTCCTTTATCGGCCTCGGCAAGGTTCTGCCGCCCACCCTCCGCTTCCTCTCCGCCGATGCCCAGCTGGTCGCACTGGTCAAACCCCAGTTCGAGGTCGGTCCCGCGCTGCTCGGCAAGAACGGGGTCGTCCGAGACGCCGATGCTCGCTCCGAAGCCATCGCCCGCGTGACCGACGAGGCGCGCGCCCTGGGCCTCGAGGTGCTCGGCGGCGTGGACTGTGAGACCATCGGCCCGATGGGCAACGTGGAGTATCTGCTCTGGGCCCGCCTCACCGACGCGGTCGTCATCGCACAGGCCAGCGACGCCGACTAGCGGATAGGCGTGGCCTTCAGCGAGGCCTTGCCCTCTTTGATGATCGCCTCAAACGAGACATCCTTGCAGCCCGTCTTGGCGATGATCTCCTCGCGATTCTTGAGAACCCGCTCGAGGAATTTCGCGTGGGTGTGCTTGTCGGTCGACTCTCCGCAGGCCTTGCGCGCTGCCTGGTAGCTGTCGAACAGCCCGCGGAACTCCGGGTCGAGCGAGGCGCGCGACCCCATCACAGACGGGTAGCTTCCCGACACGCCCGGGAAACTGCCGCTCACCGATGCAAAGTTGCCGCTCATGAAGCCGGCGGCCTGGGTCGATTGAAGTTTGGCATCGAGGCTGAGCGGCCTGGCCATCGGCGTCAGCGCGGCATCCGCCGCAACGCTCAACTCCTCTGCCAGGACCGCCCGCGAAACCTCGGGAGCGGCATCAGGGCTCTCGGCATGCTCCGGCGAGGGTTCGTTCGGATAGGAGCTCCCCGAATCGGCAGCTCCAACCAGCGCCGCCAGCAGCTCTTCGGACAACGGCTGGCTCACCGTCGCCGGCGCGCGAGATACTTCGATGACCGTCGCCGGGCTGGATGACGGCGCACCGCCCTCCATTGCGGGCGCCTTGTCGAGGCGAACCGCCGGCCTCTCCGCGGTCGACGTGAGCGGGGAAAGCGGCAGCAACTCCTCCAGGTCAACCGGAGGCGGAAGCGCCGCAGCCGAACCGCTCGGCCGAGGCTCAGACGCCGCGAAAGCAGACTCCGAGATAGCAGCAACAACGGGCGAGGCCTGCAGCGAGGCGCTCGATGACGGCGTCACGGGCTCAAACTCCACCAGCTCCAACTCCAACTCGACGATCGGGACGGGGGCTGCCGTCACGACCGGAGCAGCGGGCGCGACTGGCGCATCCG
>CAIWGR010000317.1 GCA_903912275.1 uncultured delta proteobacterium | reverse complement strand
GAGGTTGGCACGACGGGCGAGACCATCGCAGGCATCGAGCCGGGCCTCCACACCGTGCTCCTCCGTGCAGAGGGTTACCAAGACTTCACGGGTCAGCTCTCCTTCGAGGCAGGCAAGCAGACCGCCCGCCTCGATGTCGCCATGACGCCGCTGCCGGCAACGCTCGAACTCACCACCTCGGTCATGGGCGCCGAGATTGCCGTCGACGGTCGGGTCGTTGCCCAGTCCCTCGGCCAGGGGCTGCTGCAGCGTCTTGCGGTCGCGCCGGGCGAGCGCACCATCACGGTCACCGCCGAAGACTACCTCACCGTCACCCGCACCATCGAACTCTCGCCCGGCGGGAGCCTGCGGCTCGACCTCCGCCTTGAGCGCGACGACCCCCAGGCGCGAGACGTACGGGAGCAGGCCGAGCGGGCCGCTGCCATTGCGCAGGAGCGTCAAGCGGCCGCGACCCTTGCTGCCGCCGCACCTACCTCGGGCGAGAACTGCTACAACGGCATCGACGACGACCGCGATGGCCTTGCCGACTGTGCCGACCCGCTCTGCGCCTCCGCCTCTGGCTGCGCCCCGGCCGCCGAGAGCGACAGCGGCGGCGGGGTCATCCTCCGCGCCCACGGGAGCATCCCCTCGCTGGCGTATGCAACGTTCGGGGAGGATTATGATGCAGCCCCGCCAGGCTTCGGCGACTTCAGTGGCTCCGTAGGTATCATCGGTGGCTCCGTCGGGCTGCTGGAGGAGCCCGGCGGCTTGGAGCACCGGTTCGACTACCAACAGCTCTCCGCCCCGGCCAGCGACCTCGACCGCACCGGCACTTTCTGCTCCACCACCACCGGAGGGAGCGAGCCCCTCTGCGCTAGCTTCTCGGAGTTCTCCGCGCAGAGCCTCTCCTACATCATGGTCGCGCACGATACGGAGCCCCTGACCGCGGGACTAGGCGTCGGCTTCTTCGAGCATGGCTTCGACAGCACATCCTACGAGACGGGCATCCTCTTCACCTTTCTCGTCGAGATACTCCCTCTCGACGCCGACTGGGCAAAGGCCGGAATCGTCTTTCGGTTGGATGGAGTCCCCGCTGCCGGCGGCAACGTCCTGCTGCTCGCCTCGCTGCAGTGGGACGGCGGCTTCGACTTCTGACGGCTAGCGACGGTTCGAGCGCCGCTGTACCTCTTCGAGGATCTTGGCGTTGTCGGGGCTGAGGCTGGTGAAGGCCACGCCCATGCCCGACTCCGGTCCCTCGGTGACGATGCGGGCCACGGTGCCTTCGCCCTCGATGATGTGGAAGTCGTCGAGGTAGACGGCGAAGCGGAGGGCCACCTTGGAGCCTACCGGGTGCGGCGTCTGCGACTTGATGAAGACGCCCGTCCGGCTCACGTTGGTGACATACTCCGAGGCGTAGTCCGCAATGTCCTGATAGGCGTTGTTGACCTCGAGTCGAGGTTGGGCGCGTTGGTCGGGCATGGGCGGTCTCCGCGGTCGGGTCTGGGGGCTGCGCTATCGCGGGTGGCCCCGCACTGTCAAACGGGGTCGTTACCGCGACGGACTTAGACCTGTGGCTCTGCTTCGACGACGGGTGCCACAGCCGGAAGGCGGGCCGCCTGGGCACCCGACTGCGCCTGCGAGGTGATGTCGTAGTGGTCCGACGAGAGGCCCGTGGAGGCGACCAGCCGGATGCGCTTGTTGAAGCGCAGCTCCATGTGCTTGAGAGATGGCTTCTCATCATCGCGCAGCGCGGCCACCACGCGGGGGTGGGCGAGCACCTGCACATCGAAGTGTGCGGTTGCCGTCAGGTCGCGCTGAAGCTGGCGGAGGATCTCCGCAACGACCGTCACGGTGGTCTTCACCATGCCGGTGCCGCCGCAGGCCGAGCAGGGCTCGCAGAGCATCTGCTCCAGACTCTCGCGGTTCCGCTTGCGGGTCATCTCGACGAGCCCGAACTCGCTGATCTTCGTAATCTTCACCCGGCCGCGGTCGTTGGCCAGCGCCTCATCGAGCGCCCGGAAGACCGTCTCACGGTTGGTGGGGTGCGACATGTCGATGAAGTCGATGATGACCAGACCGCCAATGTTCCGCAGGCAGAGCTGATAGGCAATCTCGCGCGCCGCCTCGACGTTGGTCCGCAGGATGGTGTCCTCGAGGCCGTCGGTGCCCACATACTTGCCGGTGTTGATGTCGATGGAGGTGAGCGCCTCGGTCTTCTCGATGACGAGGTAGCCGCCCGAGGGCAGGTCGACCCGCCGCTGCAGCGCCCGCCGCAGCTCCTGCTCCACGCCATAGGCGTCAAAGAGCGGTTCGGTGCCCACATAGAGCTCCACCCGGTCTGCTAGCTGCGGCATGACCCGGTCGATGAACTCACGGATGCGGTCGAACTCCTCGCGGGAGTCGATGATGAGGCTGTCCACATCTGCGGCGGCCAGGTCACGGGTCGCGCGGAGGATGAGGTCGAGGTCTTCGTAGAGCCGCTTGGGCGACTTCACCTGGTCGCGCCGCTTCATGACATCGTTCCAGATGCCGATGAGGAAGCCCATGTCCTGCTTCAGCAGCTCGCTGGGCACACCCTCCGAGGCGGTCCGAACGATGAAGCCGCTCCCCTTGGGGCGCATCTCGTTGGCCAGCTCACGCAGCCGCTTGCGCTCCTTGTCCGAGACAATCTGGCGGGAGATGCCGAGGTGGTCGACCGTCGGCATAAAGACGAGGTGGCGGCCAGGAAGGCTCACATGGCAGGTAACACGGGCACCCTTGGTGCCAATCGGGTC